>NZ_JBXAXT010000001.1:300000-394577 GCF_056781895.1 Dellaglioa sp. CoH-57-MRSF-22
TGTTTCAAATTGTGCCATTTGTCTGTCTGTTAAATTAATGTCTTTTTCAGCTAATGCTTGACGAAATTCTTCTGGATTCATATGACTGGCCCTCCGTTATTTGTGAAACAAAACGATGTTTCACGTCCTGTTTAACTTTAACGTATTTAGGCCAGAAATACAAGCCAACTGTAAGATTCTCTATCCTACTAATTTATCAAATTTTTTAAGTTTTGAAATTAATAATTCGACAAATTTTGCACGGTCAATTGATAGTAAGACTTCTGTATTTTTTTCTAATCCCAATAAATCAAATTTATCAACGATTGTCTCACCTTTAGTAAGATCACCATTCACCTCAACATCAACATGGTACTTTTCACTTGTGAATAATTCAGGATGTAACATCCAAGCAATTGTACAAGGGTCATGTAATGGAATACCGTCGAATCCCCATTTTTCTTGACCATAGTAAATACCATAAAATTTCAATAACCCGTAGGCTGATTGCGCTACTTTATTATTAATCTTACCAATTTCTTCAATTTCAGAATCTAAAATTTGTGCTTGATGAGTTAAGTTTAATCCAGCCATAACCATTGGAATAGAGTCATTTAAAACCATTTTTGCTGACTCTGGGTCCACGGCAATATTAAATTCTGAACCAGGTTTAACATTTCCAACATCCGTTGAGCCACCCATAAAGACAATTTTTTCAATTTTATTTTTTAATTCAGGATAGACAGCTAAAAATAGTGCCATATTCGTCATTGGGCCCGTGACAACCATTGTAACTTTTTCAGCACTTTTAGATAATGTTTCTGCAATTAACTCAATTGCTGTTAAATTAGTTGCTGGAATTTCAGATTTAGGTAACTCTGTTCCATCAACACCAGTATCTCCATGAACGGCATCGGCAATCATTAATTCTTGTAGTAAAGGTTTTTTATTTCCACTAGCAACTGGAACATCTGTCCGTTCCATCAATGTTAGTAGTCGACAAGCGTTATCAAATGTTTTATCAGGTGTTTGATTTCCAGCGGATGTTGTCACCGCACGTAAATCAAATTCTGGTGAAGCAATAATCATCATTAACGCTAATGCGTCATCATGTCCTGGATCACAATCTAAAATAATTGGTGTTTTTGTCATAATAAAATCTCCTCTTCAATCGAATTATTTTTCTGCATTTTTAATGCAATTAATAAATATATTTATGATCAGCCTTATTAAAATTCCAGAATGGTACTTTTACAACACCTTGAATTTTCGACTTATCAACGAACCCCCAGTAACGACTATCATTAGATACTGAACGATGATCTCCTAGAACAAAATATTTATCTGAAGGTACTCTGATAGCTGAAGTATCTTTAGCCCATTGATTATCTACAGCCAATGACTTGAATGTCCAGTTTTTAGCATTTATGTTCTGAACCCTTGTCCCTACTGTTTTTTGATAAGTTGAAATATAAGGTTCTTCAATTTCTTTACCATTAACATAGACATGATCATTTTTAAATTCTACTGTATCACCAGGCATTCCAATAACACGTTTAACATACTCTTGACCCTCAGTTGCATCAGGATCTACGCCGTATGCATCAAAAACAACAGTACTAAAGCGCTTAATATCAATAACTTTAACAACAGCAACATGCTCATTATTAACTAAGTTAGGTTGCATCGATGGCCCATCAACACGTACCATTGTGACAACAAATGTTTTTAAAAGCATCGCGATTATTAAACCGATTGCAATCGGTATAATCCAACTCATTATTTCTTTAACTATTCTTTTCATATTTCCACCTAATCATTATATTTTTTATCCCCTTATTTAGTTAATTATACGCCAACTATTTAAGGACTTTCAATATCCAATAATTCAAATGATACCAGACAATGAAATCCCTTTCTATTAAAACTTAAAATTTCATTTGCAACCATGTAAAACGACTGGTATAGTTTTAATTAGTTCTAGTAGTATAGAAACATAAGGTTTCTGTAATATCTTTGTAACATCGGGGGGCAATATATTTTAATTTAAAATATATTGAAAGTGTTCTAAACCATTATTGCACATGGGATTTACTAAATTAAATAAATTATAAGTTAAATACATAAATCATCATTATCATTGATATATAAACATTACTTAGTATATATTACAAAATCATGCTAAGTTGTAATAGTTTTTGTATTTGATTGCAACACTAACCGGTTACAATAGTTACTGTAGTATAAATCCAATAAAATAAGAAAGTAGATGTGACTCAACTTGAATAACACACTTAAATCATTATTACTCGGTACAGTTGGTACCGCTGGCCTCCTTCTTGCATCTAACGCAACTGCTGATGCAGCAACAGTTAAAGTTCAAACAAACGATACTGTTTGGGCTTTTTCTCAGAAGTATGGCGTTTCAATCAAAACAATCGAAACTTTAAACAATATTGACGCAAATTCTCATATTATTGTAAGTGGTCAATCATTAAATATTCCTGAAAAGGATAGCAACGCTAAAGCAAGCTCAACACAAAAAAGTACTTCAGCTAAAACAAGTACTATCGTTACTACTAATACTTCAGTAAATAAAACATCCGTTACTGTTAAAAATGGTGATTCATTATGGTCAATCGCTAAAGAAAATGGCATTTCAATCTCAGCACTTCGTTCGGCTAATGGATTTGCTGATAACTCAGCACTTATCTTACCCGGTCAAAATTTAACATTAACTGGTTCAAAAGCGGTAGCTGCAAGTACTACTGTTACTCCCGCTAAAGTAACACCAGCTAAAACTGTTAAAGTAGAAACAAGTACTGCTAAACCAGTTGCTACAACTCCTAAAGCAGAAGTAAGTGCTGCTAAATCAGTTACTGCAACTCCTAAAGTAGAAACAGCTACACCTAAAGCAGCATCTACTACAAATAATAAGACTGTTACTGTTAAAAACGGCGATTCATTATGGTCAATCGCTCAATCAAACGGTATTACTATCTCAGCACTATGTGATGCTAATGGTTTATCTTCTAATTCAATGATTAACCCTGGCCAAACATTAAACTTAACAGGTTCAATGGCTAAAGTAGCTTCTACAACTGCTGAAAAAGTTGTTACACCTGCAAAAGCTACAACAACACCTAAAGCTGCTGTAACTTCTAATGCTACTTCAACACCTAAGGCTGCTACAAGTTCTAATACTGCTTCAACAGCTAACACTGCTGTTGCAAGTTCTAATACTACTTCAACAACTAATACTGCTGCTGCAAGTTCTAATACTACTTCAACAACTAATACTGCTGCTGCAAGTTCTAATACTACTTCAACAGCTAATACTGCTGCTGCAAGCTCTACAACACAAACAGCAAGCTACTCAGCAAGCAAAGTTATCTCTGTTGCTAAAGCATACATAGGTACTCCTTATGTTTGGGGTGGATCAACTCCTTCTGGTTTTGATTGTTCAGGATTCACACAATATGTATTCGCAAAAGTTGGTATTAACTTAAACCGTAATACTATTGGACAAGAATCAAATGTTTCTAAGAAATCAACTGCTGCTGCTCAACCTGGAGATTTATTATTCTGGGGAGCTCAAGGTTCTACATACCATGTTGGTATTTACTTAGGTGGTGGCCAATATATCGCTGCTCCAGAACCTGGTCAAAATGTTAAAATTGGTGCATTAGCATATTACCCTGCTTCATTTGCTGGTACTGTTAATAAATAATATTATGAAGGTCCCACTCACTAAGTGAGTGGGACCTTTTTTTATGGATTTTAATATATAAAGTATTCTGGTTCGGAATCTATAAAAGTTGCTAAGATTGGAAATAAGTCCGTTAGAAATCTGAATTTTATTATTTGTTCCTTCTAAAAGAGTATTAATCGAATAATTATTAATGTTTGGAAATATCTTCACATCACGCCATCATAAGATTATGTCTGCTATTTAAAAACAAAAATCTTATACTCTTCGGCTTATTCATCATTAATCAAAAACTGGTATTTAATGCTTTTTACCCTACTATTAACAAGTGATATTTGAAACCTTTTATCTTTAAAAATCGTTACTCATTTTAAAATGTTTCATGTGAAACATTTTAAAATGGCATAAATACATAGAAGCAAAACTAACTTTTTCTTTTAATTTTGGCTATTTGGTGTATTATAAAGCTATTCGGGCCCTTAGCTCAGTTGGGAGAGCGTCTGCTCCGCAAGTAGAAGGTCGACGGTTCAAATCCGTTAGGGTCCATAGTAACCACTACAGATTTTAAAAATCAAAAAAGAGATTAACTTCAATTTGAAGTTAATCTCTTTTTCTTACGTTTCTATTTAATAAGGTTTTCCATTTGCAACGTGTTTTGCATGTTGCAACAGCGCTGTCATAGTTTCAATAATATGCGGATCGTCAATTTGATAGTACATTAACTTTCCTTCTCGTCTCTGACTAATTATTTGATGCGTTTTTAATAAACTTAATTGATGAGATAAGTTTGTTTGTTCAACATTAAGTATCTTTGATAATTCAGTTACATTATATTCATGTTGTTCCAATAAATAGATTAATTGTAATCTTATTCGATTATTCAATAGCTTAGTTATCATAATTGATTCATCAAGTTCACTTTTTGGAATTTCATTGTACGGTTGCATTATTTTCCTCCTACATAAAGTGCTGAATAGTACCACTTTCTAATAATATATATAGACCTAAGAAAACATAAACAATTAGAGTGATTAAATTACCAAAATTTTGAAAAAATTCTTGGATTTTAGGTAAATTAGTAATCATTTTACTCAACCATGTAATGATACATAAGAATATAAAAAATAGCATCAGTACAATAGGTACATCCCTAATAGATAATGTCGTGAAAAATGGGACGTAGATAGCAAGATTATCTGGTCCACAAGTTGCAATAGTAATCATAATTACATTTAAAATTATGCCTTGACCCGGTTTTCCTAATTTCTCCCGGACCTCATTACCCTCATCTTCATCACTAAAATACATTTTTATACCCATTATAATCGGAATAAGTCCCAAAAATCCTAAGATCCATTCTTCAGGAATCAGTTTTAACCAAAAGGCAGCAATCAAACTAACTGCTATAAGCGTCCCACTACCAAGTAGCTCTCCTATAAATATTAATTTTTCTTCATGTTTATTTTTATACTTAGCAAAAATAATAATTAGAATTAAAAGATAATCGATATTTGTTGAAATGAATGCGAGTACAGTTGAACCTAATAGTGTGACCATTATAGCATCTCCTCTATATGATATATTATTCATATGATATTTTGTTCATGTGAATAATATATCATATGTTAACGTCCATGTAAACGGTTAAATATAAATTTATTAGTACCTTATTTATTCAAAAATATGCTAGAATTAGTTTATTATCTATTACTTCGGAGGAATTCATATGGACTATCTAATACTGTTACTACCTATTTTATTGTTAGCTATTTGGTATATCAGCTTTCACAAAGAACCACGTCAATTAATTAATGGATTTCTGTTCAATATATTTGTCATTTCTTTAATAGGTGTACTCGCTACTTCCCCTATCAATTTTATGAAAAATAGCGCTGTTTTTATTATCATTGTTGGCGCTATAGGTTTGATATTACTTTCAATTGCAACTATTCCATTTTTATTAATTAATACTGGACTAGTCTTTAAACGTGAAAGTTATTCATTAGCTAACATGCTTGGACTACTACTTGCTATTGTTCTTATCATTCGCTGGTTTGTGACACCTTTAATCAGTACGTGGCCTTGGTATCTTCAATTACCATTTAATTTTGCTTCGTTGACTGGCTTATATCTTATGTTCGCTTTTTTAAATTTCTTGTCTGTTAGTATTTTATATAGCTTACGACGTCCAAAATATGATCAAGACTACATCATTGTACTAGGTGCAGGTTTAATCAACGGTTATAAAGTTAGTAAACTACTTGCCAACAGAATCAAACGTGCTACCAATTTTGCGGACAAACAAATACTATTAGGCGGTAAACGCCCGATTATTATTTTTTCAGGTGGGCAAGGTAATGATGAGTCTATTTCAGAAGCACAGGCAATGCAAAAATGGGCCATCGACAGTGGTTATCCAGAAGAATTTACATTACTAGAAGACAAATCAACAACGACTTTTGAAAATATGCGTTTCTCAAAAAAAATAATTGATCTTGATCATAGAGGGGATCATATTTTATTCAGTTCAAATAACTACCATATCTTTCGTGCTGCAATATTTGCACGAATGGTTGGTGTAAATGCTCAAGGCATTGGCGGGAAAACGCCATGGTATTTTTTACCTAATGCGTTCTTGCGTGAATTCATTGCTATCATAATGCTTCATAAAAATCGTCATTTTATAGTTATTTTGTTGCTCCTTTTACTGTCTATTTTTCAACAGCTTTTTAAATAATTATTACTTCAATACTTACTTAAATTAATTAATCTACTTAAAAGGATAAACCTTTAATTTATGTCATATTGACAAAACTCAGTACTATCGTTAGAATTAATTTTTATTAATATCAGTCTTATAAATTAACTATTTTTGTTGTAATCTAAGCATTAGCTAATAAAAGCTAATGCTTTTTTTATACAGTTTTTTAGTAAGGGAGATTTTATTTATGAATGGGATAGATATACACGATAATTTGAAGGTATTACAAGATTTAAAATTTTTAATTTATGACTTTAGTAACCATAGGATTGATTTTCACAATTTTGATATTTTAACTTTAGATTTACCTACCAAACAAATTGATTTAGTCTCAGCCTATCAAGCACAAAAAATTGACCACACTATTGAAGAAATAGCATGGTCAATCATTAATGATAATCATTTATAAACGGATTACTTTAAGCAATAATTCAGCTGTCGCTTCTCTTTTTTCTTTGGGTAAAGAAGCAAGATAATTAATCAAATCCAGCGTTGCAACACCTTTTAAATTTTGATTAGTAAAGAAGTCAGCTAACGTCATATCCAGCGCTTCAGCAATATCTGATAATTTTTTTATTTTAATATTATCTAACTTACCTCGCTCTATCAAAGAAATTAAACTAACAGAAGATTTTGATTTTTCAGCCAGTTGCTCAATGGTCATATTCAATAATTTTCGTTTAGCACGAATTAAAATTCCTATTTTTTTAAGCATATTAAACTCCTAATCAGAAAGGTTCTCTTTATGGTAAAGGTTTTTAAAACAATCAAACAGATTATAGCTTATCTTTTTTTAATATATATATATATACAAAAACCTTTTAAGCTGATAAAATAACTTAAGTTTCGTTTAAGGTTTGTCTTTATTCGTTGATTTAGTAATTTAAATCTAAGGAGGCCACGGGGGGTATTACTAATTCTGCATCTAACAACCTAAAAAAATACATAAGTACCAATGATTAAAATCCTATTTTATGCGATTGAGTTAGCCATTATTTTATAAACTAAAACTCGCTATGTATACACTAGATTTGGTAACTTTTAGTTAAGTAGTCAAAGTTAATCATATTATTAAGGTAGTTAAAAAGGAGATCCAATGATTAAAAAAGAACAAATCTATTATGCGCCTTCAGATGATTTATCTGGGAGTACGACAAAAAAATTCTGTCCTAATTGTGGAAGTGAAGTTCCTAAGGATGGTAATTTCTGTCCTAATTGTAATTTTGATTTACGTGTTAATTCAGTTGCGTCACAGCAACCTGTTACGCCGGTTCAACCAACACAACAACAAATGCCACCTACACAAACACGAACTGCAAATCCTAAATTACCCATCTCAGGTAAAACAAAATTCATCAGAATTTTGATTGGTATTATCGCTCTTATTATTGTTGTTGGCTACTATGCTGGAACAAAATATTACTCAAAAGAAAATCAAATTGAACGAATTACAGATGCATTAAAAACCGATAAAAACATGGAAGCTTATTTTTCAACATCGGATACGGCATTAAAAATTACTGATGAGTCTATGAAACCTGCATCAGATGCATGGGGTAGTACAGACTCTCTTAAAACTTTTAAAAACGAATTAACCAATGGAGCAAGCACTTCAACACATTTTCATTTAAAAGAAAATGGTAAACATTGGTTATTATTCCCTAAATATACGGCTGACTTTTCAACCGTTTCCGTTAACTTATCAACGAATAGCTCTGGGGCTGTTATCAAGATGAATGATAAAAAAGTTGCTACAGCTGACTCTGATAATTACAGTAAAACAATCTCAAATCTAGTTCCCGGTAACTACACAATAGAAGCAGCTGGCTCTATTGATGGTACTAAACTAAATAATAAATCGACTGAGACGCTCACTAGTTCAACTTCTAACGTCAATTTAGATTTAAGTACACTTACTTTTAGAATTAAAAGTATCGCAAATGCTGATATCTATGTTAATTCTAAAAAAGTTGGTACAACTGATGATGATGGTTCTGCAACAATTGGCCCTATTGCCTCTTCTGGAAACAATCGATTGCAGCTTAAAGAAAAGGTCGGAGACAACACTCTCGTTACCAGTGAATACCAAATTTCAGGTAGCGATGATGATAACGACGTAACTTTAAATAATACAGATGAAAATGGCTTTCAAGATAGTTCTAGTAGCAATTTATTCAATATTAATTTTCCTAATATGTTAACTCTAGATGATGCAGAAAGTTATATAGACAATTTATTTACCCAAATTGATGACTACACTATCGATGGTGATGACTCTAATGAGGATTCAAATGATAGTTATGGCTCAATAGGCAGTTTCTTTGTTAATGGCTCAAGCAATGCAGATGCCAAGGCATGGGTGACTATTGCTAAAAATTATCATGATGATGATGCAATCAGTAGTGTCTCTTATGACGCTAAAGTATTATCAGTAACACCGACAGATAAAAATAAATTTGATGTCGCTTATGATGTTACTTATACGTTCGATTTCACTGATAGTGACGATAATTATTCAACTAAAACACAAGTATTTAGATATACTGCTAAAGTTAATTATTCTAATAACGATGACTTCTTAATCAAGTCAATTACACCCGCTAAAAAAATTAGTGAAAAAATTGAAGACAACTAAACTTTGGAGGAAATAATCATGAAAACATGCCCAAACTGTAGTTCACAACAACCAGAAAATGTAAAATTTTGTACAAACTGTGGATTTGCCTTTTCCATTAAACCAGCCCAAGAAACGGCCGCAACACAATCACAAAACGTACAAGAACCAACAAAATTCCAACAACAATACACGCAACAACAAGATACTAAAGCTCAAAATGAGAATATTGAACAAGCTAAAACATTCGCATCAAATTATTGGTCTTATTTCTTAAATGCCATTAAACATCCCACAATTTTAGAAAATGGTCATAAATATTTCGGCTTTACGACAATTATTTTATTCGCCATATTTAATGATATTTTTGTAAAATTAATAATGGATAATGTTGCTAAATCTGTTAATTCAAGTCTATTTTCAGGACTCTTTAACACTCAAAGTACCTATGCGCCAACAATTGACAGTAGTGTCTACGCAAAATTATTTTTCTTAACACTACTAGCTTTTGCCTTTTACATACTAATTGGATTTTTTGTTCGTAATGTTGTTTTAGGCGATAAGAGTGATACCTTACTTTCATTTACAAATCGCTTTACACACTACCTCATGATCAATCTTGTATTAGCTGTCCTTAGTATGCTTTTCATGCTACTTGGAATGAGAGGCCTTGCTGTATTCATGTATGCTTTAATGGCCCTTATCATGAGTATTGCTTTCATTTTATCGATGATTATTGATACAAATCCACTTAAAATAGATAAACTTTACGGCGTTGTCATTGGACAACTTCTATTAGCTTTAGTTTTCATGATTGTTATGTCAGTATTTGCTGTCAGTTTAGCAGCCAACATAGCTTCAATCATCTCTGCAGCTGGATTTTAAGTTTATTGCTTAACCTAATTATAAAAAGTTAAAAAGGCACCAATCAAGTATACTTGATTGGTGCCTTTTCTGCATTTCTGTACTATTAATTATTAACTTTAGCAATCTTACCCTGTTCAATATAAACAGCAAGAATTGATAAATCAGCAGGATTCACACCACTAATACGACTAGCTTGAGCTAATGTTTCTGGTTGAATCTTAATGAATTTTTGACGCGCTTCCGTCGCAATTCCTTCAATAGAATCGTAATCAATATTTGTTGGAATTTTTTTAGCTTCCATACGTTTTAACTTCGCAACTTTTTCTTGTGCTTTTTTAATATAGCCTTCGTACTTAAATTGGATTTCTACTTGTTCAATAATTCTATGGTCTAATTCATGGTCAGGACCTGGAATAAACTTCTCAATGTCTGCGTAAGTTACCTCAGGGCGACGTAAAAATTCATTAGCCAACACGCCATCTTTCAAAGCGGCACTATTATGTTCTGCTAAGAATGCATTCACATCTTCAGTAGGTTTAATACGGAATGATTGTAATCTAGCTTTTTCGGCTTCAATTTCAGCTTTTTTAGCTTTAAAAATAGCTAATCTCTTTTCAGAAATTAAACCAATATCATATCCTTTTTCAGTTAAACGTAAATCAGCGTTATCATGACGTAAGATTAAGCGATATTCAGCACGAGATGTTAATAGACGATAAGGTTCGTTTGTCCCTTTTGTTACTAAATCATCAATCATAACACCGATATAAGCGTCACTTCGATTTAACGTAAAATCTTCGCGGCCTAAAGCACGTAACCCAGCGTTAATTCCTGCCATTATTCCTTGTCCAGCAGCTTCTTCATATCCAGAAGTCCCGTTTGTTTGACCAGCGGTATATAAATTCTTCACTAATTTAGTTTCAAGCGTTGGTCGTAATTGATAAGGAGCCACGACATCATATTCAATCGCATAACCCGGACGCATTAATTCAGCGTTTTCAAGGCCCTTAATTGAATGAATAATATCTTGTTGGACTTCTTCCGGCATTGACGTAGAAAGGCCCTGAACGTAAAATTCGTCCGTTGAACGGCCTTCTGGTTCTAAGAAGAGCTGATGACGAGGTTTATCAGAGAAACGAACAATTTTATCTTCAATAGATGGACAGTAACGTGGACCCACACCTTTAATAATTCCTGAGAACATAGGTGCACGATCAAGGTTAGCATTAATAATCTCATGCGTTTTCAAGTTGGTATACGTTAACCAACAAGATAATTGATTTTTAACATCAATATAATCTTCATCAGGTGTTTCAAAACTAAAGTGGTTAGGTTCAACATCCCCTGGTTGTTCATCAGTCACACTGTAATCAATTGTATTCCCATCAACACGAGGTGGTGTTCCAGTTTTAAAACGTTCTAAATCAAATCCAAGAGCTTCAAGATTTTCAGATAATTTAATTGCAGGTTGTGAATTATTAGGACCTGATGAATAACTCAATTCGCCAATAATAATCTTACCGCGAGCAGCCGTTCCAACTGTTAAAACAACACTTTTAGAACGGTATTTTGCCCCAGTATTTGTTACAACACCATGACATTCGCCATCTTCAACAATTAAACTATCGACTGTTCCTTGACGTAACGTTAGGTTTTCTTCTTTTTCCATTGTATGTTTCATTTCACTTGAATAAAGATGTTTATCAGCTTGTGCCCGTAATGCTCTAACAGCTGGACCTTTACCAGTATTTAACATACGCATTTGTACATAAGTTTTATCGATGTTACGACCCATTTCGCCACCTAAGGCATCAATTTCACGTACAACAATTCCTTTAGCTGGACCACCAATTGAAGGATTACATGGCATAAAAGCAACCATGTCTAAACTAATTGTGATAAGTAATGTTTTATTACCCATTCGTGCAGCAGCGAGTGCTGCTTCTGAACCAGCATGTCCAGCACCAACCACAATTACATCATAATCTGGGCCGTCATAAGTTTTAATGTCCATTTATATTCTCCTATTTACTAACAATTATTTACCTAAACAGAATTGACTAAATAATTCTGTGAGTAATTCATCTTTGTAGCTATCACCAGTGATTTCACCAAGTAATTCCCAACTTCTAGTCATGTCAATTTGAACTAAATCGATTGGCATACCGGAAGCAATCCCAGTGATCACATCATCTAAAGCAGTCTCAGCTTGATTTAACAAGCCAATATGACGAGAATTAGTAATCATAACTGTTGTTTGGCTATTTTCAATTCCACCAAAGAATAAGTTAGCAATTTTTTCTTCAAGTTGCTTCACACCTTCATGATTTAAGACAGAAATAGAAATAATTTCCGTTGGATCAACCATACTTTCTAATTCTTTACGATCTAGATTTTCTGGTAAATCTGTTTTATTTAAGATAACAATTCGTTTATCATTCTGTGTTAATTTAATGAGCTGCTTATCTTCAGCAGACAAAGGTTCATTGCTATTCAAAACAAGCATGACTAAATCAGCTTGAACAATCGCTTCTTTCGAACGTTCAACCCCAATTTTTTCAACCTTATCTTCTGTATCACGAATACCGGCAGTGTCTACCAATTTCAAAGGTACACCCATAACGTTAACGTATTCTTCAATCACATCACGCGTTGTTCCAGCAACATCAGTTACAATGGCTTTATCTTCATGTAATAAGTGATTCAAAAGACTTGATTTACCAACATTAGGTCGACCAATTATGGCAGTAGCTAATCCTTCACGTAATACTTTACCTTGTTGCGCTGTTTGTAGTAATTCTTGAACATATTGCTTAACATCACGTGCTTTTTCAAGCAATAATTTAGTCGTCATTTCTTCACCAGCATCGTATTCTGGATAATCAATATTAACTTCAACTAATGCCAAAACATCTACGATATCTTTACGTAAATTGCGGATTAGACGTGCTAAATTACCATCTAACTGATTTAGTGCAACTTTCATTGAGCGATCTGTTTTAGCACGAATTAAATCCATAACAGCCTCAGCTTGAGATAAATCAATTCGACCATTTAAGAATGCTCGTTTTGTAAATTCACCAGGTTCAGCTAAGCGTGCCCCATTACTTAATAATAATTGTAAAATTTGATTCGTTGGTACAATACCACCATGACAGTTAATTTCAATCACATCTTCACGTGTAAATGTTTTAGGTGCTAACATAACTGAGACCATGACCTCATCGACTTCTTCATCCGTTTTAGGATTTAAAATATGTCCGTAGTTAATGGTATGACTATCAACGTTACCTAAATTTTTCCCTTTAAATACATTATTAGCAATTTGAACGGCATCCTCACCACTTAATCGAACAATTGAAATGGCACCTTCACCAGGTGGTGTTGATATAGCGGCAATTGTATCAAATTCTGTTAATTCTGGCATATCTTTAAATACTCCCTTCAAGTGCTCTATTAGCAGTTAATTAATCATATTCTTTAAATTTTTTCAAACAAAAAAAGGGCCCACTCCACGCCCTAAAAGGACGTGGATAAAGCACCTTCACTACTTTATCTAATATTAAGTTCAATGCCAATAATATACTTTTTTTACCGACATTTGTCAACAAGTCTGTTTGATGATTCTAATTCACTAACCACGAATACCGCGATTTTCTAATTTATTAGTAATCACTTTTAATTCATTAACATAACCAAGATATTCTTCTTCAGTCATATCAAATGAAGTAAAACAATTCGACATTTGTTTCATAATTCTATGTTTACTTCTTTTAGCTTTTCCAGTCAATGAGACATTCACACGGCGTTCATCCTCAGGATCTCTAGTCCGAAGAATCCAATCATCCTTTTCCATACGTTTTAAAAGTGGTGTTAATGTTCCGTTATCTAGATGTAACTTCGCACCAAGTTCCTTCACCATAACAGGTGACGTTTCCCACAATGAAAGTAACGTAATATATTGCGGATACGTTAAGCTAAATTCCTTCAGTGATTCTGTATAAAATTTATTGTAATCTTTTTGTGCTGTGTAAATAGCAAAACATAGTTCATCTTCTAATTTTTCTGGATCATGTTTTAAAGCCATGGGTGGGGACTCCCTTCTATTACTGACTATTTTTTATTTTTAGGCGCTACAATTACTGAGCGCTTAGGTTCTGTTCCAATCGATGTTGTTTTGATTCGGTTATTTCGTGCTAAATAAAAATGAATTTGCTTACGTTCGTTAGCAGGCATCGGGTCTAATTGTACCGTCTCACCCGTTCTAATAACATCCTTGGCCACTTTAATTGCAAGGCGCTCAATCGTTTCTTCGCGACGTTTACGGTAGCCACCAACATCTAGAATAACATTCATTCTGCTAACTGCTTTTTGATTCATATTAACTTGTGCTAAATATTGCAAAGCATTTAAACTTTTACCGTGTTTACCAATTAATAATCCTTGTTTACTCGTATTAAAATCATATGTTACCTGACGGCGCTCAAATTGAACATTAATTTCTGTATCAATACCCATTAATTCTGTAATGTCGGCCAAATAATAACCAACATCATGAACTGCTTTTTCATTAAGTTGACTTCTAGCAGCTTTTTCTGCTGCTGTTAGAGGCTTTGATGTAACACTATCTTTTTTTTCATCAATAATTTTCTTGCTTACTGGTTTTTCTGTTATTTTTTTTTCAATTAATTCAACTTCTGCCTTTTTGCGGCCAAAAAATAAAAATCCAGACTTACCTTCATTGATTATTTTAATTTCAATCTGTGTTTTTTCAAGCTTTAATGCAGCCAAACCGTTACTCACAGCTTGATCAACATTTTTTCCAGTAAATATGGGCATGTTCATCCTCCAAATATAATTATCATCGTTATATTATAGCACTAATTGACCCCTTATCTATACCCTTTTTCAGAACGATTTTTTTGAAAAGTTCTTTCATTTGACAAAATCTATAGGACTCAGCCTATAATGAAAATACTAAATATAAAAACTCGGAGGATTAATTCTATGAATAAATTAACAGACACATATGAATTAGCAAATGGTGTCAAAATTCCTGTTGTTGGTTTTGGTACTTGGCAAACACCAAGTGGTGATGTTGCTAAAGCATCTGTAAAATCAGCATTAGCTTCTGGTTACATACATTTAGATACTGCTGAAATGTACCACAATGAAAGTAGTGTTGGAGAAGGTATTGCCGAAAGCGGTGTTGCTCGTGAAGATATCTTTTTAACAAGTAAATTAGCTAATACAGCTCATACGTACGATGAAACACAAACAGCATTTGCACGAACATTAAAAGATTTAGGTGTTGATTACCTTGATTTATTCTTGATTCACTGGCCAAATCCTGCTGCTTATCGTGAAGATAATTGGGAAAGTCATCTTCAAGAAACATGGCGTGCATTTGAAGATCTTTATAATGAAGGTAAAATTAAAGCCATTGGTGTTTCTAACTTCCGTCCTCGTCATTTTAAAATTTTGGAAGAAACACAAACAATTACACCAATGATTAATCAAATTAGATTAGCTCCTGGTGATACTCCCAAAGAGACAATTGATTATTGTCACAAGCATAATATTCAATTAGAAGCTTATAGCCCATTAGGAACTGGTGCTATCTTTACGGAACCAACAATGGTTAAAATTGCTAATCGTATTGGTCGCAGTGTTGCACAAGTTACCTTACGTTGGTCATTACAAAATGGATTCTTACCACTTCCCAAATCTGTTCATGCTGACAGAATTGAAGAAAATACTCATTTATTTGATTTTGAATTATCTGATGAAGACATGGCAGAAATCAACTCTCTAGATGGTGTTGTTGGTCATGCTCAAGATCCAGATACAGCAACTTTCTAAAATGTTTCACGTGAAACAAAAATGCGTAACCAGATATATTCTGGTTACGCATTTTTAGTTATCTATAGTTTGATGATGCATTTGGCATGACTATTGCACATATGATGTAAACAATAATACCAGGGAATGCTGCACTCAGGACACTTAAAAGAACGTACCCTATTCTTGTTAATGTTGGGTCCCAGTTAAAAAATTCAGCAATACCACCGACAACACCAGCAATAATTCTATTATTAGATTTTGTTAATTTTCTCAATTTTAATCCTCCTCTTGTTAACCTTTTATGTAATTATATCCAAAATAAAAAACCAAAGCCACTAAATGGACTTTGGTTTTCAAAAATTACTTTTTGTTACGGCCCTTATAAGCTTTCTTTTTCGCTTTTTTAATAGCCTGTACTTTTTCTTTTTCAAGACGTACTTTTTCTTCACGTTCACGTGTAATTTTAAATGGATTATTAATTAACAATGTTTGTCCAACTGAGAATGCATTGGTAATAACCCAATATAATGACAAGGCTGATGGTAAGTTAACAGCTGTCACAAGAATCATTATTGGTGTACCATAAACCATCATCGTTGACATTGAGTTTGCTTCAGGTTGGGACATAACACCCAACTTAGAAACAAAGTAAGTTAAGATTGCAGCAAAAATTGGTAAGATGAAGTACGGATCTTTATCACCAAGCTGTAACCATAAAAATTCACCCGTCTTCAAAACGTTCGTTCTCAAAATAGCTTGATAAAGAGCTAATAAAATCGGCATCTGTACTAATAATGGTAAACATCCAGCAACAGGATTAATGCCTGCTTCTGCATATAATTTCTGTTGTTCTTCACGTAATTTTTGAACAGTTGCAGCATCTTTACCAGAATGCTTAGCTTGAAGTGCCTTCAATTGAGGTTGAACTTCAGCTGTTTTACGCATACTTTTTGTTTGATAAATCATTAATGGTAATAAAATAACCCTAATGATTATGGTAAAGATGATAATACCAACACCATAGTTCCCACCAAATAATTTTGAAAGGAAAATAATAGCCCTAGAGAAACTGAGGATGATACCGCCATCCCAAATTCCTGTACTATTTTCCGTTATTGGTGTTGTACTACATCCCGCTAGGACTAACATTAACCCCAACATACTTAATAGGACTAAAAATCGCTTACTCTTCTTTTTCACAAGAATACCCTCGCTCACTTTATTAGTCTAAAATTTTAGCTATTTTTAAAACATGTGTTAATTGTTTCTTGGATTCCTCTTGCGACAACCAAGCAACAGATGGTCTAGCAATAACCAAAAAATCGCAATCTTGTTTAAGATCTGGTTTCAATTCTAACAACGATTGACGAATACGGCGTTTAACCCAATTACGAGCAACAGCATTCCCAATACGTTTTCCAACTGAAATTCCAACTCTAAAATGAGCTTGTTCTGGTTTTTCCATCATATATATAACATACTTTCGGTTCGCACAAGATTGACCTTTTTTAAAAACTGTTTGGAACTCTGCTTCTTTTTTAACGCGATATGATTTTCTCATGTAATATCTCCAGTTAAATAGATACTGTATCTTTGTAATAAAAAAAACCACTGAAATCAGTGGTCTATGCAGACAATACTTTTCTACCTTTACGGCGTCTACGTGCTAAGACGTTACGGCCGCCTTTTGTACTCATGCGTTTACGGAAACCATGCACGCGTTCACGGTGACGTTTTTTAGGTTGGTATGTTCTTTTCATAATTTAGGCACCTCCTTAAATACTTAATGTTTCAACTAATCGGTATCTTGATAAAAATAAGATACCAGTGACGTCAATTTCACTTACCGGAATATAATACCATACTTCTTTCTTCTATGAAAGAAAATTATTAGAATTCAATGTAATTTAGTTATCCACACTTTTTCGCTATTTATTTTTTAGTTGTGGATGAGTTGTGAAACACATCTTGTCGTCCACAACTCGGAACACACACTTTTTCACAATAAACAGCCTGTTAATAAGTTATACACACCCTTAACTAAAAACTGTTAATAACTAATGAAAATCCTTTAATAACATACTTTATTTCAATCACTCATTTGTGGATAACATGGCAAACAAAACTGGTTTATCTTTTTATGCCCACCCCTGTGGAAAACTTATTAATGACCCTGTTATTATTTTTTACACATTTTTTTAAACCTGTGGAAAACCCTTCTTTAAAATGCTAAACTGTAGTTACGATTTATTTAAACAAGGAGGCTTTTTGTGCTTACTCTCGAAAATTTATGGTCCTCACTGACTGATTATTTCAAAACGCAACTCAACCCTGTTAGTTACGAAACTTGGATTTCATCAGCTGAACCAAAACAATTTATTAATAACGACCTTATTATTGAGCTACCCTCCCAGCTACATAAAACTTACTGGATACAACATCTAGCACCAAAAGTTGTTGCGTTTCTTTACGAATCAACTGGTGAAGAAATCAATCCCGTTTTAAAAATAAAGGGTGAATTAACCGCGGGCGGCCAATCAAATATGGCAGTATCAAATAGTTCAAACTCTAATAACGATAATGTCCCTACCTTTATGCGTGATGCCAAATTAAACGATAGATATACCTTTAGTACCTTCGTTACTGGAAAAGGTAATCAGATGGCCCACGCTGCTGCTTTGGTTGTTTCTGAAGAACCTGGCCGCTTGTACAACCCGCTCTTTTTCTATGGTGGTGTTGGTTTGGGTAAAACCCATTTAATGCACGCAATTGGTCACCAAATGCTTCTAAACAATCCTGATGCAAAAGTAAAATACGTTACAAGTGAAGCATTTACTAACGGCTTCATTAACTCACTTCGAAATAATACGCCCGAAGATTTCCGAAAAGAATATCGTAGTGTTGATCTCTTACTGGTGGATGATATTCAATTTTTTGCCGATAAAGAATCAACACAAGAAGAATTTTTCCATACATTTAACTCTTTATATGATGATAAAAAACAAATTGTCTTATCATCTGATCGTTTACCAAACGAAATACCAAAATTACAAAAACGTCTTATATCTCGCTTTAAATGGGGTCTTTCAGTTGATATAACCCCTCCTGATTTAGAAACTAGAATTGCTATTTTAAGAAATAAATCTGATGCTGAAAATCTTGAAATACCAGATGATACATTAAGTTATATTGCTGGCCAAATCGATTCGAATATTCGTGAACTTGAAGGCGCTTTGGTTAGAGTACAAGCGTACGCGACCTTATCAAACTCAGAAATAACAACGAGTTTAGCCGCCGATGCCTTAAAAAACTTAAGTTTAAAAGATAAATCAAATGAAATTTCAATTGCTATTGTTCAAGATCGGGTTGCTAAATATTTCCACGTTACTGTGGGCGATTTAAAAGGAAAAAAACGTGTTAAAGCAATTGTTATGCCACGTCAAATTGCTATGTACTTAAGTCGCGAACTTACCGACAATTCCTTACCTAAGATTGGATCTGAATTTGGTGGTAAGGATCATACAACGGTTATTCATGCTCACGAAAAAATTGCTGTAATGTTAGAAACTGATGACAAACTTCAGCGTCAAATTTCAGATCTTAAGAGTGAACTTAACCAATAATAGTTGTGGGCAATTGTGGATAAGGCGGCTTGTTTACTCACAGGTTATCCACATGTGAATTCTTTTATTTACATGGTCCCAACGTATTTCTTAACATGATTAACAGGCCCTACTACTGCTTCTATTCTTTTATTACTTAATTAATAACTAAACTTACCGGAGGATTTACTATGGAATTTACAATTAATCGATCAGCATTCATTAAACAATTAACAGATGTTCAAAGAGCTATTTCTTCAAAAACAACAATTCCTATATTAACGGGTATCAAAGTTGTCTTAACTGCTTCTGGTTTACTTTTAACAGGTAGTGATGCAGATGTTTCTATTGAAACTTTTTTATCTGTTGAAGATGAATCTAATAACTTAACAATTGAATCAACTGGTGAAATTGTGCTACCTGCACGATTCTTTAGCGAAATTGTTAAAAAATTACCGCAAGATACTTTTTCATTAACAGTGACTGATGGTTATCAAACTGAGATTACTTCTGGATCAGCCTCATTCAATATTAATGGGTTAGATGCAAATAACTATCCTCACTTACCAGAAATTGATACTGATGATAATTTAATTTTTTCGGGATCAATCTTAAAACAAATTATTAGCCAAACTGTTATTGCCGTTTCTAACCAAGAAAGTCGCCCTATTTTAACTGGTGTTCACTTTGTCATTGAAAATGGTGAGTTTTTAGCAGTCGCAACAGATAGTCATCGTTTGAGCCAACGTAAAATTACATTGGAAGGCGCAAACGATGCAAAATATGATGTTATTATTCCTGGTAAATCTTTAGTAGAATTATCACGAATGATTGACGATTCTAATCCAGATATTGAAATGCGTATTTCAGAAAACCAAGTACTCTTTATTCTTGGAAATACCTCATTTTATTCACGTTTATTAGAAGGAAATTATCCTGATACAACTCGTCTAATTCCTAAAGAATCAGCTACAGACATTGAGTTTAATGCGCCTAAATTATTATCAGCAATTGAACGTGCGTCATTACTATCACATGAAAGCCGTAATAACGTTGTTAAACTAGCGATTAATACGGCAGAACAAAAAGTTGTCATTTATAGTAACTCGCCTGATGTTGGTAATGTTGAGGAAGCATTAGAATTTAGCAATTTATCAGGAAATGATCTTGAAATTTCATTTAATCCAGACTATATGAAAGATGCTTTAAGATCATTTGGACAAACTGAAATTAAAGTTGCGTTTACACAACCATTACGACCATTTACCTTAGTCCCAACTGAAGATACAACGCAATTTATTCAATTAATTACACCAGTTCGAACATTCTAATTAATTGTTCGTGTATGAATAACTAATAAAAATAGAGTAAAAGCAGCCAATAAAACTGTTTTTACTCTATTTTTTTAGGTAAATTATATTAAAAGTGAGAAATGAATTTTATGGTTTGATTTTGACTAAAAAAATAAGGCAATAGTGAATTGTAGTCATTTAATTAAAAATATAGCCTTTTAAGTAATTTTAGAGTAAAAAGACTAATTAAAACTTAAATCGCTTAAATCGGCTTAAAATGAGATGTGAAATTGTAATTTTGCGAAAAAAAAGGTATAATAGAAAAGGAAGAAAATGGAGGTTGACGACAATTGAAATCAGATATTTATTTAGAAACACCTTACATGATGCTACAACAAGTTTTGAAATCAGAAACAATTATTAATTCTGGTGGCGAAGCAAAATGGTTTTTACGTGAAAATGAAGTCCTTGTAAATGGTGAATTAGAAGACCGACGTGGACGTAAATTATACCCTGGCGATGTTATTGAAGTTCCAGGTATTGCAATTATTACGATGCATTCAATGGACGAAAAGTAGGCTTATCAATGTATCTAGAAAATTTAACCTTGAGGGATTATCGTAACTATGAAGATTTAAATATCTCATTTTCACCAGCAATCAATATATTACTTGGTGAAAATGCTCAGGGTAAAACGAATTTATTGGAAGCAATTTATGTGTTATCAATGACTCGAAGTCATAGAACGAATAATGATAAAGAGTTGATTAAGTGGGATAAGACAGCTGCGATAATCCAAGGTCGGGTGAATAAGCAAGTAGGGTCATTGCCACTCGAGATTCAAATTAATTCTAAAGGTAAAAAAGCTAAAGTTAATCATCTTGAACAGGCCAAATTGTCACAGTACATTGGACAGTTCAATGTGATTTTGTTTGCACCAGAGGATTTAGCCCTTGTAAAGGGTGCCCCATCAGTAAGAAGAAGATTTGTTGATATGGAATTTGGCCAAATTAATGCACGTTATTTATATAATTTAGGTCAATACCGAACTATTTTGAAACAGCGTAATCAATATCTAAAACAGTTACAGCATAAAAAAGACCAAGATTTAGTTTTTTTAGATGTATTATCTGATCAATTAGCTGCTTTTGGCGCAGAAATTGTACATCAACGCTTAATATTTCTTAAACAACTTGAATTCTGGGCTAACCAATTACAAGAAGAGATTACACAGTCCGCTGAAACGTTAACATTTGAGTATGCCACTCATTTGGAAAACGCGTCAGAAAAAACGATTGAACAGTTGTATACGCAATTACAAAATGATTTAAAAAAATCAATAAAAAAAGAAATATTTCAAGGGACAACCTTAGCTGGGCCACATCGTGATGATGTGCGTTTTTTAATTAACGGCAAAAACGTTCAAACATATGGATCTCAAGGACAACAAAGAACAACAGCATTATCAGTCAAATTAGCCGAAATTGAGTTAATGAAAGAGGAAACTGGGGAATATCCAGTCCTTCTTTTGGATGATGTTCTTTCTGAATTGGATGATATGCGTCAAACACATCTTTTGAAGACGATTCAAAATAAGGTTCAAACATTTTTAACAACACCAAACTTAAGTGGTATTGCTAGATCGTTAATTAATGAACCTAAGATTTTTCATATTAATCAAGGTAACTTACTCGAAGAGGAGGAACATATAGTTGACTGATCAAGAGAAACAAGCTGAAATAGCAGAAGAATTACATGAAGAAAAAGCAAAAGAATATGATGCGAGCCAAATTCAAGTTTTAGAAGGACTTGAAGCTGTTAGAAAACGTCCCGGTATGTATATTGGAACAACGGCTTCACAAGGTCTTCATCACTTAGTTTGGGAAATTATTGATAATGGTATCGATGAAGCATTGGCTGGTTTTGCCGATGAAATTAATGTTGTTGTCGAAAAAGACAACAGTATAACAGTTCGTGATAATGGACGTGGTATCCCTGTTGATATCCAAGCAAAAACAGGCCGTCCAGCGCTTGAAACCGTTTTTACAATTTTACATGCTGGGGGTAAATTTGGCGGTGGTGGTTATAAAGTTTCTGGTGGACTTCATGGAGTTGGTGCTTCAGTTGTTAATGCATTATCAACTGAGCTAGATGTTCAGGTTATTCGTGAAGGTAAAGTCTACGGTATGGACTTTGCTCGCGGTAAAGTTAAAACAGAGATGTCAGTTGTAGGTGAAGCACCTGAAAATGAACATGCAACGATTGTTCATTTTGTACCGGATTCTGATATTTTTACGGAAACAACTGTCTATGATATTAAAGTATTAACAACGCGAATTCGTGAATTAGCATTCTTGAATAAAGGCCTTAAAATTACGATTGATGATAAACGTGATGGTGGACCCGGATTACAAGAATTCCATTATGCCGGTGGTATTAAGCATTATGTTGAATACTTAAATAAAAATAAAGATGTTATTTTCCCAGAACCTATCTATGTTGAAGGTGAACAAAAAGGGATTATTGTTGAAGTTGCCCTCCAATATACAGATGATTATCATAGTAATTTATTAACTTTCACAAATAATATTCATACTTATGAGGGTGGTACTCATGAATCTGGTTTTAAGACAGCCTTAACCCGGGTTATAAATGATTACGCTCGTAAAAATAATCTTATGAAAGAAAATGATGCTAATCTTTCTGGTGAAGATGTTCGTGAAGGATTGACGGCTGTTGTCAGTATTAAACATCCAGATCCTCAATTTGAAGGTCAAACAAAAACAAAATTAGGTAATTCAGATGCGCGTACGGTTACTGATCGTACTTTCTCTGAACATTTTACTAAGTTTTTAATGGAAAATCCTAAAGAAGCTAAAATTATTGTAGAAAAAGGCTTATTAGCTGCTAGAGCTCGAGTAGCTGCTAAACATGCTCGTGAAGTAACACGTAAAAAAAGTGGGCTTGAAATCAGTAACTTACCCGGTAAGTTAGCTGATAATACAAGTAAAGATCCTGCAATTAGTGAATTATTTATCGTCGAAGGTGATTCAGCCGGCGGTTCAGCTAAACAGGGTCGTTCACGGTTAACACAAGCTATCTTACCGATTCGTGGTAAGATTTTGAATGTTGAAAAAGCAAGTTTAGATAAAATTTTAGCCAATGAAGAAATTCGTTCATTATTTACAGCTATGGGAACAGGTTTTGGTGGCGAATTTAATGTTGAAAAAGCTAATTATCATAAATTAATTATTATGACTGATGCTGATGTCGATGGTGCCCATATTAGAACGTTATTATTAACACTGTTCTATCGTTACATGCGTCCACTTGTTGAAGCAGGATTCGTGTATATTGCGCAACCACCTTTATATCAAATTAGACAAGGTAAGATGATTCGTTATGTCGATACTGAAGAAGAATTAGAAGAAATTCAAGGGCAATTGGCACCAACACCAAAACCCGTTATTCAACGATATAAAGGTCTTGGAGAAATGGATGCTTCTCAATTGTGGGAAACAACTATGGATCCAGATGCTCGTCGTTTATTACGTGTTAACGTCGACGATGCCATTGAAGCTAATGATGTCTTTAATATGTTAATGGGTGATCGTGTAGAACCTAGACGTGAATTTATTGAAAAAAATGCCACTTACGTAGAAAACTTAGATATTTAAAAACTTAGTCGTAAAGGAGGTTGAAAATTTTGGCAGAAGAATTACCAGCTACAAGCCGGATAAAAGATGTTAATCTTTCCGGAGAAATGAAAAAATCATTCTTGGATTATGCTATGAGCGTTATTGTTGCTCGTGCACTTCCTGATGTTCGAGATGGGTTGAAACCTGTCCATCGTCGTATTTTATACGGGATGAGTGAATTAGGGATTACGCCTGATAAACCATACAAAAAATCAGCTAGAATTGTTGGGGATGTTATGGGTAAGTACCATCCTCATGGTGATTCATCGATTTATGAAGCGATGGTTCGTATGGCCCAAGACTTTAGTTACCGTTACATGTTAGTTGATGGGCATGGTAACTTTGGTTCTGTCGATGGTGATGGCGCTGCTGCTATGCGTTATACTGAAGCTAGAATGAGTAAAATAGCTGTTGAAATGATGCGTGATATCAATAAAGATACCATTGATTTCATGGATAATTACGATGGCAGTGAACATGAACCAGTTGTTTTACCTGCGCGTTTTCCTAACTTATTAGTTAATGGTGCAACAGGTATTGCCGTTGGTATGACAACGAATATTCCGCCACATAATTTGTCAGAAGTTATTTCTGGATTACATATTTTGATGGATAATCCTGATGCAACTGTGGCTGATTTGATGGAGGCTATCCCTGGTCCTGATTTTCCAACTGGGGCTACTGTTCTAGGTAAATCTGGTATTCGTAAAGCTTACGAAACAGGTAAGGGAACAATAACAATTCGTTCAAAAGTTGAAATTGAAGAACAAAAGAATGGTAAAGAACGTATTATCGTTGATGAACTTCCTTACATGGTTAATAAAGCACGTTTAATTGAACGTATTGCTGATTTAGCTCGTGATAAAAAAATTGAAGGTATCACTGATATTAATGATGAGTCTGATCGTGAAGGATTACGAATTGTGATCGATATTCGTCGTGATATGAGTGCTTCAGTTGTGTTGAATAACCTTTATAAATTAACGTTATTACAAACATCTTTCAGTTTTAATATGCTAGCAATCGTTAATGGTATTCCAAAAGTTCTAAGTTTAAAGGAAATGCTTGTTTATTACCTTGAACATCAAGAAAAAGTTATCCGTCGTCGTACGCAATTTGAATTGAAAAAGGCACGTGCTCGCGCACATATCCTTGAAGGTTTAAGAATTGCACTCGATCATATTGATGAAATTATTAGAATTATCCGTAGCTCAAATACGGGTGAACTTGCTAAAAATCAATTGATGGGTAATTATGGTTTATCAGATAAACAAGCTCAAGCTATTTTAGATATGCGATTAGTTCGTTTAACTGGTTTAGAACGTGAAAAAATTGAAGAAGAATATCAAAATTTAATGGCATCAATCGCTGATTTTGAAGATATTTTGGCTCATGACTCACGTATTCATGATATTATTTATCAAGAATTGTTAGATTTACAAGCTAAATTTGGTGATGAACGTCGTACTGAATTATTAATTGGCGAAGTATTGAATCTTGAAGATGAAGATTTGATTGAAGAAGAAGAAGTTATGATTACATTAACGCATAACGGTTATGTAAAACGTCTTGCAACTGATGAATTCAAAGCACAAAACCGTGGTGGCCGTGGCGTTCAAGGTATGGGTGTTCATGATGATGACTTTATTGAACATCTTGTGTCGACATCAACGCATGATACCCTACTATTCTTCACGAATGCTGGTAAAGTGTACCGTATGAAGGGGTATGAAATTCCTGAATATGGACGCACAGCTAAAGGAATTCCTGTCATTAATCTTTTAGGGGTTAATTCTGGTGAGAAAATCCAAGCTGTTATCAACGTAAGCAAGCAAGAAAATGATGAACGTTATCTTTTCTTTACGACGCTTAACGGAACAGTTAAGAGAACACCGGTGTCAGAATTTTCTAACATACGAAATAATGGTTTAAAAGCGATTAAATTGCATGATGAAGATGAATTAATTAACGTTGCTATCACAGATGGCACGCAGAATATGATTATTGGAACGCATCGAGGTTACGCAGTATCATTTGCTGAAAATGATGTTCGTTCAATGGGTCGTTCTGCTTCTGGTGTTCGTGGTATTCGGTTAAGAGAAGATGATTACGTTGTAGGAGCTGATTTATTAGCTGCTGATAGTCACGTATTTATCATTTCTGAAAAAGGATACGGTAAGCAAACACCCGCTTCGGCTTATGCAATTAAAGGCCGTGGTGGAAAAGGAATTAAGACAGCTAACATTTCTGAAAAGAATGGACCAATTGCTGGGTTAGCAACCGTTCAAGGTGATGAAGATATCATGTTAATTACGGATCAAGGTGTTATGATTCGCTTTAATGTGAAGAACGTGTCAAAAACGGGCCGTGCTACTTTAGGAGTTCATTTAATTCGAATTGATGAGAATGCTAAAGTTGCAACAATGGCAAAAGTTGAAGCTACTCCTGAAGAAACAACTACTATTTTAGATGCAGTTGTATCAGACGTTGAAAGTGAAACAAATGACTTAGAATAAACTAAATTAAAAAAATAAAATAAAATCCTAATTAACGGCGTACTTAATAAGTGTGTAGTTAATTAGGATTTTCTTGCTTTAAGTGAATGGCAGTGATATAATTTTAGTTCGTAAGTGTCTATGGCATTAAATAGATAACTTTCCTTGTTCTTGCCACGAGGTAAGGACCTAAAGTCCATAAGGAGGTGTAAACAGTCATGAGTAAATATGAAATTACTTATATCATCCGTACCGATCTTGATGAAGCAGCTAAAGCAGCTTTGATCGAACGTTTCGATGGTATTTTAACAAGTAATGGTGCAGAAATCGTTACTTCAAAAGACTGGTCAAAACGTCGTCTTGCATACGAAATCAGCGGTTATAATGAAGGTATCTACCATATCATTAATGCTACAGCCGATGACGATATCGCAATTAACGAATTTGATCGTCTTTCAAAGATTAATGAAGGAATCTTGCGTCATATGATCATTAACAGAGATGAAAAATAATTCATTTTAATAAAATAACGGAGAGGAGCAATACATTATGATTAATAGAACAGTACTTGTCGGACGTTTAACAAGAGACCCTGATTTACGCTACACAGCTAGTGGTGCTGCAGTTGCAACTTTTACAGTTGCAGTTAATCGACAATTCACGAACGCTTCTGGCGAACGTGAAGCCGATTTTATTAACTGTGTTATCTGGCGAAAAGCAGCCGAGAACTTCGCTAACTTTACGCATAAAGGTTCTTTAATTGGTGTCGATGGACGAATTCAAACGCGTTCATATGATAATCAACAAGGAACTCGCGTGTATGTTACTGAAGTTGTCGTAGAAAACTTTTCGTTGCTTGAATCAAAATCTCAATCAAGCCAACAACAAGGTAACGCTAATAATCAAAGCAGCGCTCCTCAATCAAGTTCATCATCAAATAACAATGCTAACCCATTTGGTGGCGCAAGTTCGAATAATAATTCAAACACAACGCAATCTAATGATTCAGCAACAGTTGATCCATTTGCAAATAATGGCCAACAAATTGATATTTCTGATGACGACCTACCATTCTAATTAGAGGAGGAAACTCACATGGCACAACAACAACAACGTAGAGGTGGTGGCGGTGGCGCACGTCGTCGACGTAAAGTTGACTTCATCGCAGCTAACCACATCGATTATATCGATTATAAAGATACAGACTTGTTAAAACGTTTCATTTCAGAACGTGGTAAGATTTTACCTCGTCGTGTTACGGGAACAAGCGCTAAAAACCAACGCAGTTTAACAATTGCAATTAAACGCTCACGTATTATGGGCTTATTACCATTCGTTTCAGAAGAATAGTAATATCTAGGGAAGACTATGCAAATAGTCTTCCCTTTTTTTGTACTATCAGCAAGATTTGTGCAGGTAAATGGGGAATGTGATAAAATAGATAACATCTAGGATTTACAGATGAGGAGATACTATGAAAAAGTTCCTTTCAAACGAGAAACTTCCCAGTTTTTTGAAGAATGAACGCTTAAGATGGATTGCGATTTTTATCGTAATTATGTCTTTATTTAGTGTTGTTCTGTCTTTTACAGTTAATTTATTTTTAGGACTTATATTGTTAATTATTGCGTTGGGTGCTACCAGCGCAAGTATGTATATTATGTCCCAAATTACGGCAAATACTAATGAATATATATCGGAATTATCATATCGTATTAAACGTAGTGAACAAGAAGCGCTTATCAAAATGCCAATTGGTATTTTGATTTTTAACGAACAAAATGAGATTGAGTGGGTTAATCCATACTTACAACCTTATTTTGAAAAAAATGATATTTTAGGTAAGAAAATAGAGAGCGTCGATGAATCGTTATCGACGATTATTACAGATAACGCTGAGACTAAAGGCTTGGTGAAAGTAACATGGCATGAAAAAGATTTTGAAATGATCATACAAAATGATATTCATGTTGCTTACCTGATGGATATTACGCGTTATTCATCAATTGAAAAAGAATTTGAAGCAGAGCGCGTTGTTATCGGTCAAGTGTTCTTAGATAATTATGATGAAGTAACGCAATCTATGTCAGATAAGAATGTTTCTAATTTAAGTAACTTTGTCACAAATGAGTTATCTAATTGGGCGCGTCGTTATGGGATGTATTTAAAAAGAACGGATTCAGATCGATTTTTTATTTTAGTTCATGCCCATTCTTTACAACAAATTGAAGAAGAAAAATTTAAAATTTTAGATCGAATTCGCGATCGGACATCCAAACAAAACTTTCCGCTCACATTGAGCATGGGAATTGCCTATGGCGATGGCGATTTGAATTCACTTGCAAAATTAGCTCAAAGCAATTTAGATCTTGCTTTAGGTCGAGGTGGGGATCAAGTTGTCGTTAAATCACCTGAAGAGCAAGCAAGATTTTATGGTGGTAAAACTAATCCGATGGAAAAACGGACTCGGGTTCGTGCTAGAATGATTTCTCAAGCGTTACAAGAAATAATGAAACCAATGGACCAAGTCTTCGTTATGGGACATCAGAGCCCAGATATGGACTCTGTAGGAGCTTGTTTGGGCATTAGACGAATCGCTTTGATGAATAATATGAAATGTTGGATTGTTTTAGATCAAACCGCTATTCATTCAGATGTACAACGATTGATGGAAGAGTTAGATCAATATCCTGATATCAAATATAATATTATTACACCTGAAGAAGCAGTAGAAAAAGCAACAGAACAGAGTTTACTGGTGATGGTTGATCATTCTAAACCCTCTATTTCTGGTAGTCCTGAATTGTATGAAAAACTTAAAAATCGTCTGATGGTTATTGATCATCATCGTCGTGGAGAAGAATTCCCTGAAAATCCAATGTTAGTTTATATTGAACCTTATGCATCATCAACCTGTGAACTGATTACTGAAATGTTTGAATATCAATCAAAAGATAGTGAACCAATTAATAAAATTGAAGCAACTGCGATGTTAACGGGAATTATTATTGATACGAAGTCGTTTTCATTAAGGACGGGTACACGAACATTTGATGCAGCCAGTTATTTAAGGTCCGTTGGGGCTGATTCAACAATGGTTCAAAACTTTATGAAAGAAAATGTTGATAGTTACTTGAAGCGTAATCATTTAATTGATAAAGTAGAGTTCATTAATACTGATTTAGCATTATGTGTGGGTGAAGATGATACGATTTATGACCCAGTTACAGCAGCACAGGCAGCAGATTCATTATTATCTATTTCAAGTGTATCAGCGTCATTTGTTGTCACAAAACGATCAGAAAATCGTGTTAGTATCTCTGCTAGAAGTACAGGGACGACTAATGTTCAAGTTGTTATGGAACAAATGGGCGGCGGCGGTCACTTATCAAATGCTGCGACTCAGTTAACTGGTGTGAGTGTAAGTGAAGCTGCAGAACAATTAGTTAATATTTTAACGACAAAAAAAGATGAAATTAAGGAGTAGTTGATTATGAAAGTTATATTTTTAGAAGATGTTCGCGGAAAAGGTAAACGTGGAGAAATTAAAGAAGTACCAAGCGGCTATGCTCAAAATTTTTTAATTAAAAATGGTAAAGCAAAATTAGCTACAAATTCAGCAATGAGTTCTTTAAAGGGACAACAAAAAGCTGAAGAAAAAAAAGCTGAAGAAATTTTAAAAGAAGCTAAAGATGAAAAAATCGTTTTAGAAGATGATAAGACAGTTGTTGAATTAACAGCTAAAGCGGGCGAAGATGGCCGTTTATTTGGCTCAATTCCTAGCAAGCAAATTGTACAAGCTATGGAAAAACAATACGGAATTAAAATCGACAAACGTAAAGTTGAACTACCAGAACCAATTCGTGCCTTAGGATTCACGAATGTACCTGTTAAGTTACATGTTGATGTAACAGCAATGATTCGTGTTCATGTTTCGGCTAATAACTAAAGTAGTATTTATTTGAAAAGCTGGCAAAATTTGATTTTGTCCAGCTTTTTTCTTGATTTTAGAAGTAAGGAGAACACGATAAAATGAATAATGAACTATTAACAGACCAAACGCCACCACAGAATATTGAAGCGGAACAAGCCGTTTTGGGCGCTGTCTTTTTAAAGAGTGATGCTCTTGTTGAGGCAATGGAATACTTGGAGCCCGAAGACTTCTATCAACGTCGCCATCAATTGATATTTGCGGCTATGGTGGATCTGAATGATAAAGATGAAGCTATTGATATTGTTACGATTCAAGATAATTTAACTTCTAAAAATCAAATGGATGATATTGGCGGTGTTAGCTATATTGTTGAATTAGCTGGCTCTGTACCAACGGCTGCGAACGTTCAGTATTATGCTAAAATTGTTGAAGAAAAATCAATGATTCGACGCTTAATTGCGACAGCGACATCTATTGCAACTAAGGGTTTATCACAAGATGATGATGTTGCAACGCTTTTAGATAATGCTGAACGTGAAATTATGAGCGTATCTGAAAAAAGAAATAGTAGTGGTTTTCAAGCTATCGCTGATGTATTAAAAAGTACATTTACAAATATTGAAAAGTTAGCTAAAGAAGGCGATACAATTACTGGATTGTCGACAGGTTATCCAGAGTTGGATAAAATGACTGCCGGGTTACATCCAGATGAGTTAATCATTTTAGCTGCTCGTCCGGCTGTTGGTAAAACAGCTTTTGCGTTGAATATTGCTCAAAACGTAGCAACTAAAACTGATGAAACTGTCGCTATTTTTAGTTTAGAAATGTCAGCAGAATCATTAGTTAGTCGTATGTTATGTGCTGAAGGTAGTATTAATGCGAATCACTTACGAACGGGACAATTAGACGAATCAGAATGGTCAAATTTGATTGTGGCAATGAATTCATTATCAAAGGCTAATATCTTTATTGATGACACTGCTGGGTCAAAGATGGCTGAAATTCGGGCAAAATGCCGTCGATTAGCGAAGGAAAAAGGTGGACTAGGGTTAATCGTTGTTGATTATTTACAGTTGATTGAAGGTTCAGGACGCGAAAGTCGACAACAAGAAGTCTCAGAAATTTCTCGTCAAATGAAGAAATTAGCGAAAGAATTAAGTGTTCCAGTTATTGCATTGTCTCAATTATCCCGTGGTGTTGAACAACGCCAAGATAAACGACCAGTGTTATCAGATATTCGTGAATCTGGTTCTATTGAACAAGATGCAGATATTGTTGCATTTTTGTATCGAGATGATTATTATGAACGCGATACTGATGAAGATGAAGACGGGAATCTACCTGATCCAAGGGATGAAGATGACCAAAATGTTGGTGAAGTTGAAGTTATTATTGAAAAAAACCGTGGTGGCGAACGAGGTACAGTTAAATTATTATTTGTTAAATCATATAATAAATTCTCGTCACTTGCCTATAGACCAGAAGGCTAGAAAATATTCCTTAGTGGGATATTTTTTTTGAATAAAAAGAGAAACGTTCGTTATATAGTTGATAAATGTTTATATAAAATACAAACGTTCGTATTTTAGTTGTATTTGAACTGCTTTATTGCTATAATATTCTAGGATTGTATTTATGAATTTAAAATATAAATTATGAGGTGGATGAAAATATGTCATCAGTAGTTGTAGTAGGTAGCCAATGGGGCGATGAAGGAAAAGGTAAAATTACAGATTTCTTAAGTCAAAATGCCGATGTTATTGCACGGTATCAAGGTGGCGATAACGCCGGACACACAATTGTATTTGAAGGCAACACTTACAAATTACATTTGATTCCATCAGGTATTTTCTTTCAAGATAAATTAAGTATCATTGGTAATGGGGTTGTTGTGAATCCTAAAGCTTTATGTGAAGAACTTGATTATCTACAAAAACTCGGCGTTAAAGGAGATAATTTACGTATTTCTGACCGCGCTCATGTTATTTTGCCATACCATATTCTACTTGATGGCTTACAAGAAGCTGCTAAAAAAGAAGATAAGATTGGGACGACTAATAAAGGTATTGGACCAGCTTATATGGATAAAGCTGCTAGAATTGGTATTAGAATTGCTGATTTAATGGAAAAAGAAACTTTCTCAGCAAAATTAAAAAATAATTTAGAACAAAAAAATCGTGAATTTACAAAATTATATGATCATGAACCACTTGAATTTGATGATATTTTTGAAGAATATTTTGCCTATGGCCAACGTTTGAAACGATACGTAATGGACACGTCAGTTATTATTAATGATGCACTAGATTCTGGTAAGAAAGTCTTATTTGAAGGTGCACAAGGTGTTATGTTAGATATTGATCATGGAACGTACCCATTTGTAACTTCTTCAAATCCAATTGCAGGTGGCGCAACAGTCGGTGTTGGTGTTGGACCTGCTCAAATAAATACAGTTGTTGGTGTCTGCAAAGCCTATACATCACGTGTAGGGGATGGTCCTTTTCCAACTGAACTATTAGATGAAATCGGTGATACTATCCGTGAAGTTGGACATGAATATGGTGTAACAACAAAACGTCCACGTCGTATTGGCTGGTTTGATAGTGTTGTTATGAATCATTCCAAACGTGTTTCAGGATTGACTAACTTATGTTTAAACAGTATTGATGTTTTAACTGGATTAAAAGAAGTTAAAATTTGTACAGCATACGAATTAAATGGTGAAATTATTCATCGTTATCCAGCTAGTTTTAAAGAATTATCTCAATGTAAACCAGTATATGAAACATTACCTGGTTGGACTGAAGATATTACTCAAATGAAAACTCTTGCAGAATTACCTGAAAATGCTAGAAATTATATTAGACGTATTGAAGAAATCGTTGATGTTAAAATTTCAACATTCTCAGTTGGACCCGATCGTGATCAAACAAATGTTTTAGATGATGTTTGGGCATAAATAAGTAATAGGTTGATAGTAATGTGAGAAAAGTCAAAGTTAATACTTTGATTTTTTTTTATTTAATCAATAACTAAGTAGATAAATAACCTTAATTAATTAGAGCTTAAAAATTTATATAACTTATATATTTGATAAGTCGAATATGTTGCATACGCTTTCTTTGGATGTTACTATCGGTATGTAGACAAATATATTATGAGGAGGAAACATGATGACAAATGAAGATAGATTAGATGCAAAGAAAGATCAAATTAAGGGTAAAGTAACAGAAACTAAAGGTAAATTGACAGGAGACAAGCAAGAAGAAGTTAAAGGTAAAGCGGAAGGTTTCCTTGGTAAAGCGAAAGATAAATTAGAAGATGTCAAAGATGATGTTGCAGAAAAAATAGATGAAGTTATGGACAAACGTAAAAAGAAATAGTAATTTCATTGGGTTCTCGCACTGCTTACAATAAGCAGTGCGAGTTTTTTTTATTTCTTTTTATTAGCCGAAGTTAGATAAATAATAGGCTTATCTTGTGAGTATAGTACCTATCAGTTCATCTTATTCACTCAGATATTCATAGATCTTATTTTGTTTAACTTTATGTGATTAATTAAGCAACGAGGAAAACAAAGATAGTTATTTATCTTTATTTTTTGGTGTATATAAGTTTAAGTACCTGGGAAAGAGATTCATTAAGTTTCATAGATTGAGCGTAATAAAATCGTTTCATTTGCAAGCGATTTCAAATAATGGTATATTACATATAACGAATAGTTAATATAATAAATAACTATTTAATATAAACAAAGGAGGAACATATTATGATTTGGTCATTAATTGTAGGTGCTATTATTGGTGCTGTTGCAGGGGCGATTACTAATCGCGGTGAGTCGATGGGATGGATAAGTAACATCATCGCTGGACTAGTTGGGTCAGCTCTTGGTCAAAGTGTCCTTGGTCATTGGGGACCTAGCTTGGCAGGAATGGCAATTATCCCTTCTATCATTGGTGCGATAATTTTAGTTTTAATTGTTTCAGCTATATTTGGTATAAAAGCAAGGAAGTAAATCAAGTCAAGAGAGAGGTATGTTTATGAAGAAGAGTAAAAAAATTATTCTGAGTATAGTCAGCCTCGGATACTTGATTGGGCTTAGCTTGCTGATTTGGCCAGAAATAATTGAGAAAATAACTAAAATGCTTGAACATTTTAACGTTAGTACAAATTTTCAGAGTAACGATTTTATCTTCTATTATGGGATTGTGTTATTGCTATTAACAGTCTTCATATTTTTGTTAATACTTTTGTGGCCTGCGCAACTACCAGATATTCCTTTGAAGCAAACTAAAGAAGGAAGACTTGCTTTAAGTAACCAGGGTATTAGCCAATTTATCAAGACAAAGTTGTCTAGTGAAGACTTATCTAATATTAAAGTTACGTTGAAGAATACACGACGTCAGCGAAAGATCCATATTGTTGCAGATTCAGTTTACCAACAGTCTACAGTTGGACAATTACCTCGTATTACGAGTGAATTAACTGAGAATCTCAATGATCTATTAGCTGGATCTAGTCATATTCCTATCAAAGTAGATATTAAGGTAAGTAAAAAATCAAATTCAAAACGTAAAGTTACACGGGTAGTTTAAGAGGGAGTGTGCATAAATGAAAGATAAAATGTCAATTAATATTGGAGTTGGTAGTGCTCTAGGATTTATCATATCCTCGTTACTTGTAACTGTAGGATTTTGGAAGACGATTATCATTATGATTGTGACACTGTTAGCAGGATGGATTGGTTATCTATTTAAAGAATATGATATTGATCTGTCATTTATTTCAAAAATTTTCACGCGGAAAAATTGATTATTTTAAAAATCGAAAGGAGTCTTAATTATGACTACAGAAAAAACAAATACGCAGGGAACAAAGACTGAACCAAAGGGGACATTGACATTTGATGACAAGGTTATTCAAAAAATAGTCGGTTATGCAATTGAAAATGTATCTGGTCTCTTGGGTGTGGATGGTGGATTTGTCGCAAATATTAAAAATAAACTTGTAAATAGTGATAATCCAACAGATGGCATCGGCGTTGAGGTTGGCAAGGAACAAGTTGCGGTTGATTTAAATATTATTATGGCATATGGGCACAATGCACATGATATTTATAAACAGTTAACGGAAGTTATTAATAAACAAGTAAAGGAAACAACAGATTTAGCTTTAATTGAGTTGAATGTTGAAGTAGTAGACATTCAAACACCAAAAGAATTTGATGATTCACAAACAAGTTTACAAGATCGTGTATCTGATGCAGGTAGTACTATTAAAGAAAAAACAACAGATGGGGTAGATGCCGTTAAAAAAACGACCTCTCAGGTAGTAAATAAAGATGATGACCGGGTTAAATAGCGTTGAACAAATAATAAGATTTAAATCTAGTTAAGAGAAATCCGATAGGGTTTCTCTTTTTTTGTTTCACGTGAAACATCAATAAGTAAATGAGAACACAAAAAAAGCACCTAGCCGCAGCTAGATGCTTCAACATATCTTGCGATATGTTGGGTTTGGCACCCATGGGTGGTTAGGGGCTCGAACCCTAGACCCACGGATTAAGAGTCCGTTGCTCTACCAACTGAGCTAACCACCCAAACCATTAATAATAATTCATCAACGTTAAATATATTATCATATATACTAATAAAAGACAATAACTTTTCGAAAAAGGATTTGGGTAAATTTAATCACTGTGTTTGGCAATGATGATTGAATAGGCTATAATAATGGAGGGTTAAGAAGTTGTATCTAGATTTAATTTTACAGCTTCCTATAAGGAGGATCCACATATGAAAAAAATATTAGTTGTCGACGATGAAAAACCAATTTCTGATATCGTTAAATTTAATTTAACTAAAGAAGGATACGACGTTTATACAGCTTACGATGGTGAAGAAGCCTTAGAAAAAGTTAAAGAAGTTGAACCGGATTTAATTTTATTAGATTTAATGTTACCAAAAGTGGATGGTTTAGAAGTTGCTCGTCAAGTTAGAAAAACTTACGATATGCCAATCATTATGGTTACAGCTAAAGATGGAGAAATCGATAAGGTCTTAGGTCTAGAATTAGGTGCAGATGATTATGTAACAAAACCTTTCTCTAACCGTGAACTAGTGGCCAGAGTTAAAGCTAATTTAAGAAGACAAAAAACAATTGAGAGTGTTCAAACAGAAGAACAACCACAAAATAGTGAAATACAAGTTGGACAATTAACCATTCATCCTGAAGCATATATGGTTTCAAAATATGATGAAAAAATTGAATTAACACATCGTGAATTTGAATTATTACATTATTTAGCACAACATCTAGGACAAGTTATGACTAGAGAACATTTACTACAGACGGTATGGGGTTATGATTACTTCGGTGATGTCAGAACGGTTGATGTTACAATGCGTCGTTTAAGAGAAAAAGTTGAAGATAATCCAAGCCATCCAGAGTGGTTGGTAACACGTCGTGGTGTTGGATACTATATGAAAAATCCAGATTTAGAATAGAGTAGGGGAATAACGATGAAAATGAATCAAAAAATTCGTTTTTTTAAATCTATTCAATTTAAAATAGCCCTCATTTTTGCGTTATTAATTTTAATAACGTTGGAAATTGTCGGGGCTTATTTTGTTAGGCAATTAGAACAGCAAAACTTAGATACCTTTAAGCAACAAGTCCAGTTACCTATATATGTTACTAATTCGATTACGAAGGATTTAGCAAAAACAGATACAGCTGCTGGTGATAGAGATATCAAAAAAATATTGGAAGATGTTAGTAATTCAAGTATCACAGAAATTCGAGTGATTGATAGTAAGGGCACAATTCGCGGGAGTAGTGATTTTAATAATCAAACTGTTGTGGGACAAAAAACGACAGATGCAACAATTAAGCAAGTGTTATATACACCTAAAACATTTGAAAAGAAGATTTATGATGAATCTAGCGATAAGCGCTACTATGTTTCAATTGTGCCACTAGTTAGTACAGCAGGAAATGTAACAACGACAGTTGGGGTTACATACGTTAAGGCCAATCTGGAAAGCTTATACTCAAATATTAACGATATCACGGTTATTTTCGTGACCGCGTCATTTTTTGCAGCTGTTTTAGTCCTTTTGATAACGATAGTTATTTCCCGGGCAATAACTCGTCCGATTGATGAGATGAAAAAGCAAACGATTCGAATTTCTCGCGGAGATTACTCCGGAAAAGTTCGTGTCTATTCTAATGATGAACTAGGACAATTAGCAGATGCGGTTAATAACTTATCTGTTCGTGTTGAAGAGGCACAAGAATCATCTGAAGCTGAACGTCGTCGTTTAGATAGTGTTCTATCGCACATGACAGATGGTGTAATTGCGACGGATCGTCGCGGAAATATTATCATTATGAATGAAGCGGCCTCTACCTTATTAGATCAAAATGAAAATGACTCAATAGGAGTATCAATTTTGGATATTCTTGATTTACGTAGTCAGTATACTTTACGTGATTTGTTAGAAAATCAAGATGAAATTATGATTGATTTATCTGATGTAGAACATGAACAAATTTTGAATGCTTATTTTTCATTAATACAAAGAGAATCTGGCTTTATTAGTGGTCTTGTCTGTGTACTTCATGATGTCACAGAACAACAAAAGATAGAACGTGAACGTGAAAGCTTTGTTTCTAATGTTTCTCATGAATTAAGAACGCCTTTGACGAGTATGAAGAGTTATATTGAGGCATTAAACGATGGTGCATGGAAAGATCCAGAAGTTGCACCAGGTTTCTTGAAAGTTACACAGAATGAAACAGAACGTATGATGCGTATGATTAATGACTTACTAAATTTGTCACGAATGGATTCAGGAACATCTAAGTTAGAACTTGAATTAGTTAACTTGAATGAACTGTATAGTTATGTTCTGGATAGATTCGATATGATGATTAATGCTGACGATGGGTCAGGCAAAAAGTATTCGATTAAACGTGATTTTACTAAACGTGATTTATGGGTTGAATTAGATACTGATAAAATTGTGCAAGTCATTGATAATATTATGAATAATGCCATTAAATATTCACCTGATGGTGGAGAAATAACTTGTCGTTTATTGGAGACACATAAGCACGTTATTTTGAGTATCTCTGATGAGGGCCTTGGTGTACCTAAAAAAGATTTAGCGCATATTTTTGATCGCTTTTTCCGTGTGGATAAAGCTAGATCGAGAGCTCAAGGTGGAACTGGATTAGGCCTAGCTATCTCAAAAGAGGTTGTCGAAATGCATAAAGGTAAAATTTGGTTAGATAGCTCGGAAGGCAAGGGTTCAACATTCTATATTTCATTGCCTTATGAATCATATGAGGAGGACCTGTGGGATGAAATTGAATAGATTTATTTTACCAACACTATTATTTTTATTAATTATGACAAGTATCGGTTTATCATGGGTCATTTGGACAAATCCGACATGGAATGGTAAAAGTGAATCGACGAAAGCTACAAATTCAACGCAGACAGAGTTAACAAAGAGTACTAAATTGAGCGAAGTATATGCACCAACGTCTGTTATTTATAATGATAATCAGCAACAAAATGTTTTATATAGTGAAAAAATTAATATCATTTCAAATATTCAAAAAAAGATACGTACTTGGAAAGAAACGTCTATATCAGAAGTTCCGATTAAAAATAAAAATGATTATTTAACGTTTTTAAATGCAAAAAATCAATTGGTTCTTAGTTACTCAGATGAAATTACGGTTGGGTTATTTAATCAAGTATTTAATCAGCAAAATCAAAATTATAAAACACGACTTATTAACCGTGTTCTTATTCCGCGTGATAATAAGAAAAGTATTTATCTGTTGAGTGACAAGGATAAAAAAATTTATGAGATTTCGTTAAATGATGCCTATAATAAAGGTAAAACAATTGATGATGTTGTACAAAATGAAACGTTATCGAAATTATCAGTTACATTTAAACTGCATAATAATGATATTTTTATGTATTATAATCAAGATTTTAATATAGCTCGTTTTAGGTATTTAGTGGATAAGCAAACGGCTAGTAAGTATGTTGCTAATCTATTAGGACAAAAAGATGGTTCATCGGTCAACGTTAAAGAAAGTAAAAAGACAATAACTTACTATGATGGTTCTGATCGACAATTAACGGTTCAAAATACGACAAATTTGGTTTCATATGAAGATGATGAAAATTCAGATGCGAAACAAAAAACGAGTCGTGGTAATGCTTTAACTGAAAGTTATACGAGTATTAAAAATACAGGTATCGGATTAGATAATATTCACTTCTACCAATTTAATGGTAAGTCTATGACAACAACATTCAGAAGTTATATTGAAGGATTTCCGATTTTTAATCAAACCAAACACGGTGTGATTGAAGTTGAGCGACTAGATAATGGTGGAAATAAAATTGATTTTTCATTATTGACGTTACAAATTGCTGTTCCATCTGGAAAAGCAGATGTTACGTTACCAAGTACAGAAGAAGTGTTAAGTAGCTTGGTTACGGCAGGGTATAAAGATGCGGATATTTCAGATATTCAATTAGGTTATCGTTGGGTATCAAGTTCTGATTCAGATTTGGTAGTCAACCTAGAACCCACTTGGTATATCCGATATCAAGATAAATGGAAAAGTTATACTGAATTACTACAAACAGATTAGGGAGGTGAATTAATTGGATTTTAGACGAATTCAAATTATTTTTATTATTGTTTTTCTTGGTTTAAATATCTTTTTATTCACCTCATTACGACAAAATCAACAAATTGAAATTTCGAGTCGATCATCACCTGGGACAACAAAAACCGGTACAACGCTTAAAGAGATGCGAGAAGATGACATTAAATACGGCAGTATCTCAAATAAAAAAGAGACTGGTGTATATATGTCTAATAAAGCATCTGATGTATTAAAGAATGATGCTAAACAGCTGCAATCCCAAGTTACAACATATAAAGACAATAAATTATCTAGTATTTTTGGGACACCAATTAATATCACAGATAGTGAAAGTCCAAATAAAACAATTGATAAGACAATTATGAGTGATAATACTTTAATTCTACATGGAGATAATTATCGCTATAACAGTAGTCTTTCAACAGAGACAAGTGTCGTGTATTCGCAGGTTGTTTACGATAAAATGGTTTACTCAAATGTTGGACTAATTAAATTTACAATTCAAAATAATAAAATTAGTGGCTATTCACAAACGTATATGGCAAATACAGAAAAATTACGTGAAAATGAGTCAATTATTAGTCAACAACAAGCAATACTGATATTGTATCAATATAATCAATTTGCAAGTAAAAGTAAGGTTAAATGGTCTAAGTTAGGATATGCTGAGTTGCTCAGTTTGGATAAAAAATATAGCGTCTATATTCCAGTTTGGATAGTAGCTGTTAAGAATCCAAGTAATGGTGTGACACAATACAAGCAAGTTAATTCATTTTCAGGAGCGATTATGAAGGATAGCACTGATATTTTAAATTAAATGAAGATTAAAAGGATAGAGGCGCAGGCAAGTAATGGATGAAGGAACAGACGATATGAAGATTAGTGTTCTTGCAAGCGGTAGTGCGGGAAATGTCACGTATATTGAAACGCCTAAGCACAAGGTCCTTGTAGATGCTGGTTTAAGTGGTAAAAAAATTGCGAGCCTAATGACAGATATTGGTCGAGATATTAACGATGTCGACACGTTATTTGTAACACATGAACATACGGATCATGCAAAGGCTGCTGGTATTTTAGCCCGTAAGTATGACATGAACGTTTATGCAAATGAATTAACATGGGAAGCCATGGCTCATACGATTGGTAAAATTCCCGTTGAGAAGAAGCAAATTTTTGAGATGGGGAAAGTAATTACATTCGACGACTTAGATGTTGAGAGTTTTGGTGTCTCTCATGATGCAGCGGCACCGCAATTCTACCAATTTCATCATAACAATAAGTCATTTGTTATTTTAACGGATACAGGTTATGTCTCAGAGAACGTTCAAGGGACAATTTCCGATGCAGATGCTTACTTGTTTGAGTGTAACCATGATATTGAAATGTTACGGATGGGCGGCTATCCATGGTCATTAAAACAGCGCATTTTAGGTGATAAAGGTCATTTATCAAATGAGGATGGTGCTGATGCACTTATGAATGTTATGGGTAATCGGACAAAACGAATTTTTTTAGGCCATCTTAGTAAGGATAATAATATGAAAGAATTAGCCCATCTAACGGTTGAATCAACGATGAAAGAACATGATTTAGCAGTTGGTGGTGATTTTAACATTTTCGATACAGATCCGGAAAATGCTACAAAGCTGGTTGTTTTATAAGAACAATTTTTTCAAAATTTATTCATAAATAGTTCACAATTAACCGTTATTCTTAAAAGAGTAAAAGATTACGTTTAAGGGGGCAGCGACAAATGTGTCGCGTATATAAAAATGTCAAATGAAAATAGAACAGGCTTAGGTAAAACAGTTGTTACAGCGCTTATTGCAGGATTAGTTGGTGGCGGAATTGCATTTGGTGGATATACATTTTACCAAAATAATGATAGTGATAATGGCGCAGTTACAACATCCTCAAATAAATCAGGTACAACTAAAGTAACAAATGTAAGTGTTAAATCAAGTAATGAATCATCAAAAGCATTTGCTAAAGTTAAAAATGCGGTTGTTTCAGTTATTTCATATACAAAGTCAAGTGGTTCAAGTAACAGCTTAACGGATATGTTTGGTGCAGCAGGCGATTCCTCTGCGACAACAGAAACAGCATCAAGTGAAGGTTCTGGTGTCATTTATAAAAAATCAGATGGTAGTGCTTATGTCGTAACTAATAATCATGTTATCTCTGGTGCAAGTAAAGTTGAAGTTTTATTGAGTAATGGTAAAAAATTAAGTGCCAAAATTGTTGGTAAAGATTCAATTACTGATTTAGCTGTTTTAAAAATATCAGCTAAAGATGTGACTCAAATCGCCACATTTGGTGATTCTGATAGTATCACTGTTGGTGAAACAGCATTGGCTATCGGTTCTCCACTTGGATCTGATTATGCGACATCATTAACGCAAGGAATCATATCAGCTAAGAAACGTACGATTGATGTTACCAATGATTCGGGTGTTAAAACGGGCCAAGCAACAGTTATTCAAACTGACGCTGCCATTAATCCTGGAAACTCAGGTGGGGCTTTAATTAATACTTCTGGCCAAGTTATCGGTATTAATTCGATGAAACTAGCAAGTACAGCAACAGGCTCTACTAGTTCTAGTTCATCATCAACTTCTGTCGAAGGAATGGGATTTGCTATTCCAAGTAATGAGGTTGTATCAATCATTAATCAATTAGTTGATAATGGAAAAGTTAAACGTCCTGCAATTGGTATTTCATTAATCGATTTAGATTACGTCTCAGCAAGTGATCAAAAGAGTGTCTTAAAATTACCAAAAAGTGTTTCTTCAGGGATTGTTGCTGTTAAAATAAATAGTGATTCACCTGCTAAAAATGCTGGTATAGGTAAATATGATGTTATCGTTAAGCTAGGTGATAAGAAAGTTACTGATATCTCAAGCTTACGAGAAGTTTTATATGAACATAAAATTGGTGATACAGTGGCTGTTGAATTCTATCATGATGGTAAGTTGAAACAGGCTAATATCAAATTAACCTTAGAAGCAACAGATGCAAATACAGGAACAAGCTCAACAAGTAAATCAGCATCATCAGCTCAATAAACAAATATGAAATAATCGTAAATAACTTAATTTACGATTATTTTTTTATTTTAAATAGATATTGTGTATAACTAAGTGGATAGATATTAAGGTGGGTGTGAGTAACAGAGGGAAAGGGCAGTATGAAGGGACTTTCTAAACAAAATAGTTATGCACAATTAATTGAATGGCCTGTGACTAACTTTTATTTATTTGATATTTTAAAATAAAAAAAGACTGTTATACCAATGTGTAAAGCGTATAATTAAGGAATGATAAATAACGCAAAATCTGTGCATAACTAATATGGTGTTGACAAATGGGCAACAAATAAATGTAGTGACGAACACATATTCCCCGCAATATGTTGTGGTCCAAATTGTGGATATGTGCGTAACTTTGTGTATAACTTGTGAAAAAGGTGGAAATTATGAACATTAAGATTATTGGTGTAGGTAAATTAAAAGAAAAATATCTCAAACAAGGAATTGAAGAGTATGCAAAACGGTTAAGTAAGTTTTGTAAATTTGAAATTATTGAAGTAAATGATGAAAAGGCACCGGAAAAATTAAGTTCAGCAGAAATGATTGATGTTAAAGGTAAAGAGGGCGAACGTATCCTTAGTAAGATTAAAGAAAAAGAGTATGTTTATGCTTTAGCCATTTTAGGTAAGGAACGTACGTCGGAAGATTTTGCTAAAGAGATTGCTGATCTTGGAACTTATGGGCATTCAGACATAACCTTCGTTATTGGGGGGTCATTAGGACTAAGCGAGGACGTTTTAAGACGCGCCGACACACAAATCTCGTTTGGTAAATTTACCTTACCGCATCAATTAATGCGGATGATTTTGACTGAACAAGTTTACCGTGGATTTATGATTAATGCAGGGAGCCCCTATCATAAATAAGGACCTTTCAATACTTTAAGTAACGTAATTTTAGGATATCAGTAGATTTTCATATTTTCCCTTGACCTAGAGCTTGCTTAAAGGTGGATGATAAAAATAAGTAATTTTAAATTTAGTCGTATAAGAGGGAGAATTTATGAATAAAAAGAATTTAATCATCGTGACTATTGCATTGCTGTTATCTAACGCAATGGCAGGTCTTGATGGAACGATTATTAATACTGCATTACCATCAATCGTCAGTGATTTGCATGGTATCCAATATATGGGATGGATTGTTGCAGTTTTCTTGTTGGGGATGGCAGTTGCCACACCTCTTTGGAGTAAATTAGGCGAACGAATTGGTAACCGTGGTGCATATCAGTTAGCAACTTTTTTATTTGCAATCGGTGCGGTTTTTCAAGCAACATCAAGTAATATTGTCTTTTTCTTAGTTGCTAGAGTAGTTATGGGTATTGGTGCAGGTGGGATGAATACAATTCCGTTTATTATTTATGCTGATATTTATAAAAATATTAAGAAACGCTCACAAGTTATTGGTTATGCAACAGCTAGTTACAGTATTGCATCAATTATTGGACCTTTAGTTGGTGGCTGGATCGTTGATACGTTTAGTTGGCATTGGGTCTTCTATATCAATGTACCAATAGCATTAATATCAATTATTTCAATCCAATTTTTCTTCAAAGAAGAAGTTAAAAAACGTCAAAAGGGGAATATCGATTACTTGGGTGCTGGAATGATGATTGTCAGCTTAGTGACCTTATTAACAGGTATTCAAATGATTGGTGTTGGGTCAATTAATTTAGTCGTTGGGTTAATTATTGCTGGAATTATCTTACTCGGTATTTTGTATAGAGTTGAGGATAGGGCCGTTGATCCGATTATTCCCAATCGATTATTTAAAAATAAGAAACTGATTGTTGATTTTATCATATTTGCCTTTTTATGGGGAGCATTTATCTCATTTAACATCTATATTCCAATGTGGGCACAAGGAATACTTGGAATGAGTGCATTGATTGGTGGGGCAACACAAATTCCTGGTGCAATGACTAATTTATTTGGTTCGTTGTCCGGTCCATCAATGATTCCTCGATTGGGGAAATACCGGATTATTACAATCGGAACCATTAGCTTTATTATTTCGTTTGCTGGGATGTTAGTTGTAGGTGTGACAGTCCCATTCTGGTATTTATTACTAATGGGTGCTTTTGAAGGGTTCGGTTTAGGAATGTGTTTTAATGTCCTACAACTGAGTGTTCAAGAGGATGCGGAGGGTCGAGATGTCCCAATCGCAACTTCATTTGCCTACTTATTACGTATTTTAAGCCAAACATTTATGTCATCAATTTATGGGGTTATCCTTAACAGTGCGTTGTTAAAAGGAGTTAATCAGTCTCATGGTAAAATTACGATGGAGATGTTAAACAAGCTAAGTGATTCGAAGCGTGTTTCAAGTCTTCCTGAAAAATTATTACCAGCAATGCGACAGATTATGTATGAAGGGTTGCATAATATTATGGTAATCGCGACAATATTATTGATTATCGTTTTACTATTTAATTTATGGATTCAGGCTCAATCTAGAAAACAACTAAGTTAAAAAATAGAATCTCTGAGAGAATGTACTATGTACTAAGTCGTATCGAGTTGACTGATGAAATTATATAAAATTTAATGGGGTATATTGATTTATCTGCTTGTAAAGTTATTAATAGATTCCCAGTGTAAATTCCTTGATTAATGTCAATTTATCAAATGCACTGTACTTAACTCTAGGCAAAAAAATCCCGCCATGATTGTCGAATGAAATTATATATTTCATCTGATAATCATGGCGGGATTTTTACAAAAAGGCAGATACCTTTTTAATCGTATTTTTTATAGATAATAGGTTAGGTCACTTGCTGGAGTCGGATAAGCTAAGATAAGTTTAGTAACATCTGTTTTTGATGTTTTGTTAGCAATTAATGGTGTTAGATAATTGATAAGTTCTTCCGCAATTGTGGTGTATGCGACAGCACCAACAAGTAAGTTGGATGATTTATCAAAGATAGTTGTCACAGATGCTTCAGATTCTTTAATTCGATTAAAGGAATACCAGTTAGTTGTCTCTTGTACTCTAATGTCATAATGTTCAGGTTCATTTTTAGCTTGTTCAATCGTAATGCCAACTTGAGATAGTTGTGGGCTGGCATAGACAGTCATTGGAATTGGTGGGTAAGCAATTGGACTATTCGATTTTTTAAGTAGTTGGTCTGCAACGTAATGACCTTCAAATGTTGAAACAGGTGTTAACTTAGGTTGTTTGCGTGAAACAATATCTCCAATGGCATAAATTCGATCATTTTTCGTTTTTAAGTGAGAATCCACAATAATACCATGTGAATCTGATTCAGCACCTGTAGCAGGTAGGTTTAATGTATTAACGTTAGGTTGACGGCCCATAGCTGAAATTGCCAAATCAACAGTTAAAGATAATCCCTTATCGTCTAACATCTGGAAGCCTAAAGGACCTTCTGTTATTTCTGTAATATTAGTGTCAAAGTGAAAATGGACACCATTAGTTTTCAAATTCTCAATGAGACGGGTTGTATATTCAATTGGAAATCCACGTAATATTTGACTATTATGTTGAATAATATGAACTTCTGAGCCAGCAATAGCAGCTATATTAGCAAGCTCAATTGAAACATAGCCAGCGCCAATAAAAGCTATTTTATCTGGTAATTCTTCAAGTGATAAAAAATCGGTACTTGTTTTTAGTAAATGACTGCCTGGAATATCAGGGACTACAGGTGACTGACCGGTCGCAATTACAAAATTATCGGCAGTGTAAGTTTCAGTATTAACGTTAATTTCTGACTTTGAAATAAACTTAGCAGATCCGTGAACAGTTTTAATATTTGCTGCAGATAAACCTGCTAGGGTATTGGCTGGAACTTTATCCGTATAAGCTGATTTAAAAGCCATTAATTTAGGCCAATCAATGATAGAACTGCCAGTTAGTCCGAAGCCTTGCATTGCTTCTTGGCGTTGTTTAGTTTCAACAGCAGAATAAAGCATTTTTTTTGGGTCACAACCTCGATTAGGACAAGTACCACCCCAAAGATCATTTTCAATAATGAGAACAGATTGCTTTTTACTTAAATCAAAAGCAGTAGAAAGACCACCAGGTCCAGCACCAATAATAATTGTATCGTAGTGTGATTGTTTCATAATTAATATCCCCCATAATAAATATTTAATAATTATACTGATACTAGCATAAAATTGAAAATTAATTAAAAATAATCGCTTAAAAATGTTTCATGTGAAACATTTTTAAAAAGAAAGCATAGCTTTTAAATTTTTAAAATAGTGACAGACAAAGTAATCCAGTATTAGAATATTTTATTTGATTATTAAAATCACAGAGGTTATAGTTTAAAAAGGGCGTTAAGTCAATGTATGTAAAGGATTTTAGCTATTTATTTAACTACAATTATTTGGGGGTCATTATATGACAGCAACAGTACTAAACGATATTACGAAGGTACTCATTTACACGATTGTATCGTATCCAATCGTTGGAGGCCTAGCCTTTATTGTATCGAGCCTTTATTATAGAATATTTATGGAGAAGAAGGAGCTCCCTAAATATTTAGAGAAGGGAGAACCATTCATTTCTATTTTTGTACCTGCTCATAATGAGGAACAATCAATAGAAGCAACAATTCGACATCTAGAGACTAAGTTAAATTATCCTCTAGATAAATATGAAGTTATTGTAATTAATGATGGTTCCACAGATAAAACCGGTGAGATTTTGGAGACGCTACAAGAGGAGTTCAAATCACGTTTAAGAACGATCACAATTATTAATAATCGTGGAAAAGCAGCTGGATTCAATATTGCATTGGCATTTGCTAAAGGCGAATTTATTTTATCCAATGATGCGGATTCAAAACCAGAAGTTGATGCCTTATGGAAATATATGTCATATTTTGAAAGAAAAGGTGGCAAGAATTTAGGCGCTGTCACTGGGAATATGTTACCAATTAATAAAACAACAATTGTAGCAGAAGCACAACAGAATGAATTAAATTCAATCATTGGCTTAATTAAGAGATCGCAATTATCTTATGGCGGTTTATTTGCTTTCTCAGGTGCAAATACAATGTATCGAAAAGCAGCCGTTTTAGATGTTGGTGGTTGGGAAGCTGAACAGCCAACAGAAGATATCGCAATTGCCTGGGACATGCAGGCATTAGGTTGGGTGGCTTATTTTGCGCCGCATATTCGCTTCTTTATGGATGTACCTGAAAAGCTAGGTGAACTAATTAAACAAAGACATAGATGGTCATCTGGTGGCGTTTATGTACTTCTAACGAAGACGTTACGCGTTCTACGTCATCCGATTAAACAATTTTCAAGTGTACCTATTATTATTGATTATGGATTAAGTGTTATTTGGTCAGTCTTTTATTGGTTAAGTATGATTGCATTTTTAGCAATTCAAATTATCTGTATTGTAAATGGTGATTGGTTACAGTTGAGCAATAACTTAGCGCTCGCCTGCATATTTATTTCAATAGAGGTCATTATTGGTTTGATTCAGTTAATCATGGCGTCATTTTTCAATGATAGTGGTAAATCTTTAAAATACGTTATTTTTGCGCCGTGGTATATCCTCATTTACTGGATGGTAAATACGTATACAATGGTAGCTGAGTTAATTCCGACAGTGCGTAAAATTATTACGGGTGAAGATGGTGGCGTATGGCATTCACCTGAACGTTCGGATAGTATTACAACAGATTTAGGAGGCGACGATGATGACAAAAAATAAGCCTGACTATATTGTGAACGAAGTAGATGAAGACGCATTGACGATTGATTGGTTTTTTGGTCAAAAAAATGTAAGTCTCAAACTAAGACAATTAGTATTAATAACAATTGGCTGGATTGCGTGCTTAGTACCAATCAGTATCACGGTTATCTTGATTTTATTTAAAGATAAGGCAATCCCAATTGATCAAACACTATTTACTGAGCTTTTTGATACGATTATAAATACATTCCTACAATACTATTTGTTTTTTATTGCGTTCTTTTTAATTTTGCATATTTATAATTTAATTCTTTCGAATAATCGTCTAAAAAATGATATAGAAAGTTATGATTCAAAATTATTAAAGAAACACACTGACTTAGCTGAAGAAATGTACTATTTAAAATATGGGCCACGAGATCATAGAGAGGGTCAAAATAAAATTATCATACAAGATTATGCCGATATTGGGACATTTGAATTAAGGCAACAATTTGATTACTTTGGAGATGAGGATGAAGATGATTTCTAAAGAGGATAAAAGATTATTAGATGAGATGGTTGTACGAGAAAGAAATATGAAGAAAAGACGTGACATTTCGGGCTTGATGTTACATAAATTAAGATTATTTAAGCGAAGATTAGTTACGTTTTTAACGGTTTTATCAACCGGAATCCTATTAGGACTTTATATGACATTTGAGCCATTCAAAATGTTGTCAGTTGTCAGTATTATAGAAGTTAATGTACTGGTAGCGGCAATTCTATTTCTATTTACGTCATACTTTTGGCAAATAATGCTCAAACACTGGCCATTAAAACATTTAATTAGTTGGTATAAAACTAAACTAAGAGTAACGTACGCGGGCCCACTGCTTGCTTCAAAAAGATGGTTACAGTTTTATTATAAAGATCGGGATATTTCACCGTATATCCCACAAATATTGTATTACCTACAAAATGAGTCTAAGTTAAAAACAGTTGATGAGGTATTAGCATTTATTGATGAAGGGGCACCTTCAGAAGTGGAAGAACATAATGTGTTAGATAAATTTAGACGATTTATTGGTGAAACAAATCAAATGGTCCTGAGTACTGCTACTGCAGATGGGATGCCATCGAGTCGTCAGATGCGATTTATTGTTTCACCTGATAAATCAAATGTTTGGTATTTTGGTTCAGCTCCGGAAACGCCTAAAATTGCTGAATTGGATTTAGGTAAAGCAGCTATTAATACAATTCCAACGAGTACAGGGATGACTATTGCTAGTAATAGGTTAAGTGTTAAGAGGTCAAAATATAAATTAGAAGATCTAGCAGAGTTGTATCGGGCACAGGTGCCAGGATTTATGGATGGATTACTGGAAGAAGATATAGAAAATGAGATTATTTATGAAATAGTGATCAAAAGTGCTCGATTAGATACTTGGACACAGCACGATCAAGTGAAATTTTAAAGGTATTATTAGCAATATTCATTGCTGATAATACCTTTTTTTAATAAATCAATTAAAAAAATAAACTTTTTACTTGATTTTCAACGTATTTATCTCTATATTTTGACACATAAATTACAGACGAATTATTAATAGATTAACTGTCACTAAGGGAATAAGAAGGTAATGGTGTATTTGATTTATTTTACATTTATTACGGAATATGATATTTATTACATTATTTCAAGATAATGATATTTGACTGAAATGCTTATGTAAAAACTAACTGATAGTATGAACCTCGTAAGATAAATAAGAAAAAAATAAATAAAAACGTTTAACTTAAAAGGAGAACTAAATATAATGAAATTAAATAAAAAGATGACAAAATTTTCAGTAGCAATGGTAGCAACAGTAGCAGCAGGTCTTGGACTTGCAGTTAAAGCAGCAGATGCTGATGTATATACTGTAAAATCAGGTGATACACTAAATAACATCTCAGCAACTTACGCTAACAAAACATCTAATGATGTCAGTGTTAACGCAATTGTTAAAGAAAATAAAATTAGTAACGCTAATTTAATTTATGTTGGTGAACAATTAACAATCAATACTGATACAGCTGCTAAAACAGCAAATACAGCATCAACAACAAATACAACAACTACTAAGGCAGCAACACCAGCTGCAACTCCTGCTAAAGCAGCAACAACAGTTGCACCAAAGAGTACAGTGTCAACAGCAACTGCAAGCACTACTGATTCATCAAGTGCTAAAGCATGGATTGCTAACAAAGAATCTGGTGGTTCATACTCAGCAAGAAATGGCCAATATATTGGTAAATACCAATTAAGTTCATCATATTTAAATGGTGATTACTCAGCTGCAAACCAAGAAAAAGTAGCTAACAATTACGTAACAAGTCGTTATGGTTCATGGAGTGCTGCAAAATCATTCTGGTTATCAAACGGTTGGTACTAAAATTTAAATTATAAAAATAAGAAGCTTTGGATAGGGATATAATTCCTTATTCAAAGCTTTTTTGTTACTTTAAATCTTATGTTAAAATGATAATGTCCAGTAACTAAATTACATGAATGAAAGTTGAGAATTGAATTGAAAAATTACGAATTTTTACTATTTGATATTGATGATACGTTACTTGATTTTGGGTTAACTGAAAAAGCTGCACTAGAAAAGCTTTTTTTAACGCAAAAAATAACATTAGATGATAAAATAAAACAAAATTATTTGAAATTTAATCAGCAGTTATGGCGCCAATATGAGCGTGGTAATTTAAAGCGGGATCAATTATTAGAAAATCGGTTTGCGATATTTTTCAAAAAACAGTTTAATAGAGTAGTTGATGGTAAAGAGTTGGCTAAACAGTATCAAGATAATCTGTCTGCCGGACATGAAAAAATGATGGGCGCAGATGAATTATTGGCATCAATAGATACAGCTAACTATCAATTGTCGATTATTACCAATGGCGTTGCAAACATGCAGTATAAACGATTAGCAGAATCAAAGTTAGATAAGTACTTTCCGCAAATATTTGTTTCGGAAATGACGGGTTATCAAAAACCAACGGTTGGCTTTTTTAACTATGCTTTTGACCATATTGCTGGATTTAATCCCGATAAGGCACTTATTATTGGTGATTCTTTAACATCAGATATTCAAGGTGGGAACAATGTTCACGTTGATACTGTCTGGTACAATCCGAAAAACATTAAAAATAAGACATCAATAAAAGCGACCTACGAAATTGATGATCTGTTAGCCATAAATAATATAATATAAGAATAATTATAAATCTTGGATTAGAGGAATGGTGAATAATGAAAGATGCTAAAATGATGAAAAATGTTAAAAAGATTATTACGTATGCTATTTTTGTGATTGCTACCTATTTTTTATTTTCACAAGTTTTATCAGTGTCAGAAATAGCAACGGATCGTTCCTTTATGGAGATTGCAAAAGCAGAACCAGTCGTATTTATTATTATCTTTTTTATAATTTATAGTTTATTTATGATAATTAGTATTGCTTTTTTCTATTTTTCTCATATTTTATTAAAAATTAAGGGAAAATATGATATTAGTTTACTTATTTTAAATTTTTTCACAGTTTTTTTAACAATATCAACGCTTGTTATTAAATCAGTTGGAGGGGCATTACCAACAGTAGTTATCAAAACTAGTTTATTTTTTATTTTAATATCGATGTCCTTATCAACGACTGCAAAATTATTAGCCTTACGAGAAGAACGACTAAAAAAAAGAAAAAAATAGGTTAAATATAGCAGTATTTTAAAGGAGGTACATATGAAAATTAAAGAGCGGTTGGATACGTTAAGTGATGCGATTATAGCCATTATTATAACCATTATGGTATTAGAGATGCCAATTGAGATAAAAAATGGGGAGATTAACTTTGTTGGTTTGTTTCAAGCCATTGGAATCTTTATTGTTAGTTTCTGTTTTGTTGCTAATATCTGGTATCAACATGCGGTCGCATTTTCGGAAGTAAATGAAGTACCAAATAAAATAATTGTGATGGATTTAATCTTAATGATGCTTTTATCGTTAATGCCAACCTTCACACGACTAATGACAAGTGATACTGTCAGAGAAACGGTTACAATGTATGGTGTTTTATATTTGTTAATTATTTATCTATTCAGGGAAATTGTAAAAGAAATTATTCATCAAAAATATACAGAAAAATCTGATATGAAAAAAGTATATGTAACCATTTATGGCAGACATAACACAGAAACCGGATTATTAATATTAGCTTTAATTCTTATAGGCTGGTTTTTCCCTAAAATAACGTTAGTCTTTTTTATTATCATACCAATTCGTTCATTTATTACTAATAGTGCAGATAACAGTGAATTTACTAATATTAGTCAAATGGAACCTAAAGGTACTGAGGCATTCTTAGAGATGACACCTGAAGATAGAGAAAAATTAAAACCAATTATTACGACACTTAGAAAAGAAATAAAACAACAAGATCCTGATGCGTGGGAGAATTTTACAGAGGATGCTGAAGAGGCACTCGACGTTAGTGAAGGAACGATACTTAGATGGTTTCGTCAATATCGTCAAGCATTTGAGGATTCACAAAATACGCGAAGAAAAAATATAAAGTATGGTAGAGACCAATTAAGTAGAGAAGATGATTAATAGTAAACTGTCCGTCCAATTTTGGAAAGGGCAGTTTTTAATTACAAAAAACCCCTATACTAGACTGATATTTCAGTATCTAATATAGGGGGATTGTTATTATTATTGTGCCATAAAATCTTTTAACCAATTTTTACCTTCAACGAAACGCGTAACAAGCATTGCAGTAGCAGTATTTCCTGTTGAATTTAATAAAGTTGCGGGAATATCAATGATGGTTGTAATAATTAGAATTAATGGAAGAGCAGCCATTGGGAAACCGAAGATTGAACAAATTAAGGTTTCGGCAACCATACCACCACCTGGAATAGCGCCCATCACGACACCAACCAAGAATGAAACACAGATAATCATAATCATATTATTTAAACTCGTGATATCTTTACCAAAAACGGCAAATAAAAATGTTGTTTTTAAGATGCCACCAATAACAGAGCCATCCTTGTGCGTATTTGCACCTAATGGGATGATCGTATTTGCGATATCTTCGCTCACGCCCATTTTTTTAGAATACTCTAGGTTAACAGGGATACATGCAGCTGAAGAACTTGTTGCAATTGCTGTAACAGCAGGAGCTGAGACATTTTTCCAAAAAATCATAAAACCGGCTTTGCCACCTGCGATAAATGCATAGAAACTCATCATCACAAAGAAGTAGAAAGCTGTAATACCTAAGTAAAGAATGAAACTGCGCAAATATCCGGCAGCAATCTGAGGTCCTAAATTACCGATAATATTGGCAAAGAAACAACCTAAACCAATTGGCGCGTAGATCATCACATATTTAACCATCCGCATAACTACTACGTTTCCAGCTGATAAAAATTTTGTAAATACACTAGATTCTTTACCGGTTGCTGAAGCAGCTGTACCCATTAAAATCGAAAAGATAATTAGTTGTAACATATTATCTTTTGATAATAAATGATAAAAGTCATTAACGGTGAATGTATTAACTAATGTTTCTAAACCAGATGATTTTGTTGATGTATCTTTAACAGTACCCATCAAACCTTTAATCGTATCAACGTTGACGCCGTGAATAGGGTTAAAGAGACGAACACCGATATACCCAATAACACCAGCAATGAAAGCCGTTGTTAGGAAGACAATTAATGTTGTAATCATGATTTTACCAAGTCGTTTCATTTCAGACATTTCTGCGATGGCAGATGAAATACTGAAAAAAACAAGTGGAACTAAAATCATGTACATTAGATTTAGAAAAAGATCTCCTAAAGGTTTAAGGACAGCAGCTTGTTCTTTAAAGATTAAGCCGACAATCCCACCTATGATTAGACCCGAGAGTAATAATAAAGATGTTTTGTAGCGATTAAAAAAAGTAGTCATAAAAAATCCCCTTAAATAATTAGTCTAAAGTCATAAACACTAGTATATCAATTGTTTTGTTTAAAAGCTAAGTTAAAAAAAGGAAACGAATAATATGCAAAAACAAATGAGTTTAATCAATATTAAAAAATGAGATAGTATTAGTTAATAATGAGTATTTAACCGATTATACTAATTTGAAAGATAGCTTATTGACGGGTTAAATACATTAGTTTACAATTGTAATCATAAGACCAATGAAAGAAGGGCAATACTAATGAATAATAAAAAAATAATTGAAATTAGCGACGCTGAGTGGGAAGTTATGCGTGTTATCTGGACATTAGGTCAGAGTACTAGTAATGAAATATTTAAGAATTTAAAAGAAAAAAAGAATTGGCAAATGCCAACAATAAAAACATTATTGGGTCGATTAGTAAAAAAGGGTGCATTATCTGCTGATAAAGAGGGCCGAGCATTCATATACAAACCCCTAATAGAAGAACAAACGACGATGGATCATGTTAGTCAGTTATTATTTGAACATATGTGCCAAATGAAAATTGGCTCAACAATTGCCGATTTATTAAGTGAAGTTGAGTTAAGCCAATCAGATATTGTGAAACTACAAAGTGTGATTGATGAAAAAAGTAAAAATGCACCAGAAATGGTTGAATGTAACTGCTTAGCTGAAAAAATGATGTAAATGTTTCATGTGAAACATTATAAAATTTAATCTGATCCTTTATCTTAATTGTCTAATGAGATTAAAAAAGATGAGAATAGGAGTGTTTGATTTTGAATATTAAAAAAGTAAGTGAGAAGTTTGATTTACCGACTGCGACGTTACGATATTATGAGGAAGTAGGACTTATTCCCACTGTATCACGGAATACAAGCGGGTATCGGGACTATGATGAAATCGATTTAGAATGGGTTAATTTTGCAAAACATATGCGTCAAACGGGGATTTCAATCAACATTTTAAAAGAATATGCTGACCTAACGCAACAAGGTGAGGCCACTGAAGAGCAACGTAAACAGATTTTGATTAAACAGCAACGATTATTAGGTGAACAAATCGCGGCGATGCAAGATACTTATAATTTTTTAGATAATAAAATTGAAACGTACGAAAATCATGTAAAACAGATGTTAAAAATGACCGATAAATAAAAAGCTTGCCTTCAAGTCGACTTGAAGGTTTATTATAAACCTATATTAGATATAGGAGGAACATTTTATAATGATTAAGCAAATTAACTTACGAAAAAAATTCAATTTAAATGAACAAATAACCCTACAAAATAAACTTGTGATGGCACCTATGACAACATGGGCAAGTAACGATGATCAAACAGTTTCTGAAGCAGAAATTAGTTATTACGAACAACGTGCAAAACAGGTCGGAATGGTTATCACAGGTTCGAGCCATGTACAAGAAAATGGTGTTGGATTTGATCATGAAATTGGTGTTTATGAAGATCGATTTATACCAGGTTTGACGAAGTTAGCCACAGCTATTAAGGCCGGTGGGGCAAAGGCCATCTTACAATTAAATCATGCTGGAAATAAGGCATTACCAGAATTAATTACAAATCATGACGTTGTTAGTGCGAGTCCAGTACCAGCACCAAAAACACCATTTGCTCCAGCACAGACACCTCGAGAATTGGCAGAAGAAGAGCTAATACAAGTTATAAAGGCTTTCGGAACAGCAACTAAACGTGCAATTCAAGCAGGTTTTGATGGTATTGAAATTCACGGTGCCCATGGATTTCTAATTCAAAATTTTCTTTCACCACACTATAATCATCGGACTGATCAGTGGGGCGGATCATTAGAAAATAGATTACGATTTGCTATGGCAGTAGTTGATGAAGTTCAACGAGTGGCTGATGAAAATACGACTAAAGAATTTATTATCGGTTACCGAATTACACTTGAAGAACGTGAAACAGATGGTCTTAAATTAGAAGATACAGAAGCTTTGATAACGAATTTAGTTGCTAAACAGGTGAGTTATTTGCACCTTTCGTTGGGTGATGCGTTAACTGATGGTCCAAAGGGTGGTGAACCCTATATTCAAAGAGTTTCTCAACTAGTTAATCAACGGGTACCAATCGTGGCAGCCGGCTCATTAAATACTTTTGATAGAGCAACGACAGCATTAAAATCGGGATTAGATTTAGTTGCTGTTGGGTCAGCATTAGTTGCAAATCCTAATTTGCTAAATCAAGAAAAATGGCAATTAACGTTATCGATGAGTGATCCTAGTATCCCTAAGTTAATGTTAAAAAAAATCCAAGCGCTGGGTAGCACATTTGGATTTACCTTAGTAGATTAGATAATTTATTAAAAACTGTAATATCTGTTGTTGATGATAGGAAAACCTATTACTGGCAACAGATTTTTTATGTTATAAAATTAAAAGTTCAGATTTGTCATTTTAATATATTTAAACAGACACTGGCTTAATTTTTAATTTCTGTTATTATTTAGGACGTTAAGACAAATAATATAGATTGGAGAATGATAACTTATGGAAATTGCAGGATTTGGCGTTGAAGAGTGGTTAAATGTCTATGAATCTAAAGCTACGTATGATATTGCACAAAGAACGGTTTCATCGATGACAATGAACGAATTATTAAATATTGGTCAAGAAAATGGTCAGGATTTTTATCGTGATTTAGATGCACAAAAGATGAATTATGGTTGGATTGAGGGGTCCCCAGCTTTTAAAGCAGAGGTTAGCAAACTTTATAAAGCGGTTTCGCCGGAACAAGTTTTACAAACTAATGGTGCAACAGGAGCAAATCAACTGGCACTATACGCGTTGATTGAACCTGGTGATCATGTGATTTCTATGTATCCTAGTTATCAGCAACTCTATGATATTCCTAAATCATTAGGAGCTGAAGTCGATTTTTGGAATATTTCTGAAAAAAATCAATGGATGCCTGATTTGGATGAATTACGAGCAATTATTCGACCAGATACTAAAATGATTTGTTTAAATAATGCGAATAACCCAACGGGAACAGTAATTGAAACTAAACTAATGACTGAAATCGTTAAAATTGCAAAAGAAGTCGGCGCATATGTATTAGTTGATGAGGTCTATTTACCTTTAGATGATACAACGGACGTAAGTTCAATTGTTGATTTATATGACAAAGGTATTGCGACGAATAGTTTATCAAAAACCTATTCAACTCCCGGTATTAGAATCGGTTGGACGGTTGCTAGTCCAGCTGTTACAGATATTTTTAGAAAATACCGTGATTATACGATGATTTGTGCAGGTGTATTTAATGACCAAATGGCTGTTCATATTTTAAAAAATAAAGAATTAGTATTGGATAGAAATCGACAAATTGTGAAACGAAATTTAAAAATTTTAAGTGATTGGGTGGAAAATGAGCCAGCAGTTAGCTTAGTAGTGCCAAAATCTGTCTCGACTTCATTTATAAAATTTGAAACAATTGAAGATGATGAACAATTTTGTCAAAAATTATTAAAAGATTATGGGGTTTTATTAGTACCTGGAAGCCGATTTGGTGTGCCAGGACATGCAAGATTAGGTTACTGTGCTAAAGAATCCGTTTTAGTAGAAGGATTAAAACGCTTGTCACAAGCATTACATGAATAAGTTTAGTGCATCAAAGAGAGATAAAAAGTAGATTTACAAGTTACTTTTTATCTCTCTTTTTGTGGAAAGTAAAATTAGATGATAAATCAAAAAGTGTGAGCTGGTTCACACTTTTAATGTAACCGATTTCACACCAGAAACTGTAGACTGTTGATATACTCCAAGCGAAACGACCGGCAGAGGAGGGTGTCATGATAAAAATACAGTAAAAGGATAACGCCGCTATCTATTTGGTATAAAACAATTAAAGGAGGAAATTATAATGGATTCAACGACAACAATGGAAAAGGTACCTAAAAAGAAATTTAAGTTAAAAATGCCCGGCGCTTTTGTTATTTTATTTATATTAACGATTGTTGCAGTTATGGCAACATGGATTATTCCAGCGGGCTCTTACTCTAAATTATCTTATGATCAGGCAAGTACGGAATTAAAAATTACCGATGCGCATGGGAATGTAAAAAAAGTTCCTGCGACACAAAATCAATTGGATAAACTTCATGTCAAAATTGATATTAAACAATTTACATCAGGTGGTATTACGGCAGCAGTATCAATACCTAATACATATCAGCGATTGAAGCAAAATCCGGCAGGACCAGCTGATATCACAAATAGTATGGTTAACGGGACAATTGAAGCCGTAGATATTATGGTCTTTATTTTAGTCCTGGGTGGTTTAATTGGTGTTGTTAAAGTCAGCGGCGCGTTTGAATCAGGTTTAATTGCGCTAACTAAGAAAACCAAAGGTCATGAATTTTTATCAATTTTCTTTGTTTCAATTTTAATGGTTTTAGGCGGAACTCTTTGCGGGATTGAAGAAGAGGCAGTGGCCTTCTATCCAATATTGGTACCAGTATTTATCGCGATGGGCTATGATTCGATAGTCTGCGTGGGGGCAATTTTCTTATCCAGTTCTATTGGGACCACATTCTCTACGATTAATCCGTTCTCAGTTGTTATTGCGTCAAATGCAGCCGGAATTGATTTTACGCAAGGTATGATTTGGCGGATTGTTGGTTTGATTGTCGGGTCTATTTTCTTAATTATTTATTTAGGACGTTATAGTAAAAAGGTTAAGGATGATCCAACAGCTTCAATTACTTATGAAGATAGTAAAGACTTTAATCGATTATGGTCAGTATCTTCAGGTGAAGGTGGTAATAAATCAGTTTTCACTATTCGTAAGAAAATTATTCTATTATTATTTGTTGTGACATTCCCAATCATGGTTTGGGGCGTTATGGCAAAAGGTTGGTGGTTCCCAACGATGGCATCTTCATTCTTGGTATTTGCTATCGCCATTATGTTCTTAACAGGTACAGGTCGAGATGGTCTAGGTGAAAAGGGTGTCATTGATGCTTTTGTCAGTGGTGCATCTAGTTTAGTTGGGGTGTCATTTATTATTGGACTTGCCAGAGGGATAAATATCGTGTTAAATCAAGGATTGATTTCAGATACCATTCTTCAATATGCGTCATCTTTAGTTGTTGGCGTAAGTGGACCAATTTTCATAATTATCATGATGGTTATTTTCTTCTTCCTTGGATTTATCGTACCTTCTTCATCCGGATTAGCCGTTTTAGCAATGCCAATATTTGCGCCATTAGCTGATTCTGCAGATATTCCAAGATTTATTGTCGTTTCTGCTTATCAATTTGGACAGTATGCAATGCTTTTCTTAGCACCAACAGGGTTAGTTATGGCAACACTTCAAATGTTAAATATCAGATATTCGCACTGGGTAAAATTCGTTTGGCCCGTCGTTGTCTTTGTTCTATTATTTGGTGGTGCACTCTTAGTATTACAAGTCTTAATTTATTAAAGTAAGAATTATCATAAAAATAATGTACTTTTAATGTTTCTCATTTAATAATTTTAAAAACACGGTAGTGGAAGCGTTTTATAAATGTAATATACGATATTGAACCGTAAGAATCCTCATAATGAGAAATAGTTCACATTATAGGTGTAAGCGTTTACTAATATAGGCTAATTATTCCTGTTATGCTATGCATGTAATAAATATATGGGAGGTAATCATTATGACAAGTCCAGTACACGTAACATCAGAAATCGGAACTCTTAAAACAGTTTTGTTAAAGAGACCCGGTAAAGAAGTTGAAAACTTAACACCAGATATCATGGGTCGTCTTTTATTTGACGATATTCCATACTTACCTGAAATTCAAAGAGAACATGATTTTTTCGCAAAAACATTGCAAGACAATGGCGTTGAAACAATTTATCTTGAAACATTGGCTGCAGAAGCTTTAGATGCAGGAAATGTAAAAGAAGAATTCTTGGAAAAAATGTTAGATGAATCAGGTTTAGTTTCTAGCACACTCCATGCTGCATTGAAAGAATATTTACTTTCAATGGAAACACAAGATATGGTTGATAAAATTATGGCTGGCGTTAGAACAAATGAAATCGATTACAAGTCAAATGCTTTAGTTGATTTAAGTTCTTCTGAAGACTATCCATTCTTTATGGATCCAATGCCTAACCTTTACTTTACACGTGACCCAGCAGCATCAATGGGTGATGGTTTAACAATTAACCGTATGACATTCGCTGCACGTCGTCGCGAATCATTATTTATGGAATACATTATGGAATACCATCCACGTTTTGCTAATAAAGGCGTAAACGTATGGCGTAGTCGTAACCATCTCGACCGTATGGAAGGTGGAGACGAATTAATTTTAAACGACCACGTTCTTGCAATTGGTATTTCGCAACGTACTTCAGCTCGTTCAATCGAAGAATTAGCACAAGTATTATTTGCAAAACACAGTGGCTTTGATAAGATTCTAGCAATTAAAATCCCTAATAACCGTGCAATGATGCATTTGGATACAGTGTTCACAATGATTGATTACGATAAATTTACAATTCATCCAGGAATCCAAGATAATGGCGGAAACGTTGATACATTTATCTTAGAACCAGGTAAAGATAACCACATTAACATTTCACATCGTACAGACTTACAAAATGTCTTACGTGAAGTCTTAAAAGTACCAGAACTTATCTTAATTCCAGTTGGTAACGGCGATGCAGTAGTTGCACCTCGTGAACAATGGAATGATGGTTCAAATACATTGGCAATCGCTCCTAATACAGTTGTAACTTATAATCGTAACTACGTTTCAAATGAAGTCCTAAGAAGTTATGGAATTAAAGTTATTGAAGTTATTTCAGCCGAATTATCACGAGGTCGTGGTGGTCCACGTTGTATGAGTATGCCTATCGTTCGTGAAGACTTAAAAAAATAAAATTTAAAAAAGGTGGAAATTAATATGTCAAACACAGTCTTTCAAGGTCGCAGTCTTTTAGCAGAAAAAGATTTTACTCCAGAAGAATTAGAATATTTAATCGATTTCTCAATTCATTTAAAAGATTTGAAAAAACGTGGAATCCCTCATAAATATCTTCAAGGTAAGAATATTGCCTTACTTTTTGAAAAAAATTCAACAAGAACACGTGCTGCTTTCACAACAGCATCAGTTGATTTAGGTGCTCATCCTGAATTTCTTGGAAAAAATGATATTCAATTAGGTAAAAAAGAATCAGTTGAAGATACAGCTAAAGTATTAGGTAGTATGTTCGACGGTATTGAATTCCGTGGATTCAGCCAAGATGTTGTTGAAGGATTAGCTAAATTCTCAGGCGTTCCTGTATGGAATGGTTTAACTGATGAATGGCATCCAACACAAATGATTGCTGATTTTATGACTGTTAAAGAAAACTTTGGCAAATTAAAAGGCATCACATTAACATACGTTGGGGATGGCCGTAACAATATGGCTAACAGCCTTTTGGTAACTGGATCAATGTTAGGTGTAAATATTCATATCGTTGCACCTGACTCATTACAACCAACTGAAGAAGTTCAAAAATTTGCTGCTGAATTTGCTAAAAAATCAGGAAGCAAGAACATGATTACTTCAGACGTTGATAAAGGGGTTAAAGGTTCAGATATTCTTTACACAGATGTTTGGGTATCAATGGGTGAAGAAGATAAATTCGAAGAACGTATTAACACATTGAAACCATACCAATTAAACATGGACATGGTTAAAAAGACTGGTAATGAAAATATGATCATCATGCATTGTTTACCAGCATTCCATGGCATTGAAACTGAATATGGTAAAGAAATGTTCGAAAAATATGGTGTTAAAGAAATGGAAATTACTGACGAAGCATTCCGTAGTAAATATGCGCGTCAATTTGAAGAAGCAGAAAACAGAATGCATTCAATCAAAGCAATTATGGCTGCAACTGCAGGAAACTTATTCATTCCACGCGTTTAATAACATTATGATAGTTTGTTTTTAACGGTGAAAGTAACTTAACAGGGAAGTGTCTCTGCAAAAAAATAGGCTGTCATTAGGGGGACTAATCTGGAGCAAGACTTTAGATTAGGTCCCTTTTTATTTTTAATAAAGAAAGTAGGCAGTTAAATTATGGACGAAAAACATACAGTTAAAAAAATTAGTTTAATGGCGCTAGTCGCGTTAGTTATTAGTTCTTCTATTGGTGGTGGGGTCTTCGGACTAACCTCTGATTTAGCCAATGCATCTTCACCCGGTCCTGCTCTAATTGGTTGGGTAATTGTCGGAATTGGTATTTTGATGTTATCTCTTTCATTGAATAACTTATTAAATAAAGAACCAGATTTAGAAGGTATTTTTACTTATGCAGAAAAAGGATTTGGACCATTCGCTGGATTCATCAGTGGTTGGGGTTACTGGTTATCTGCTTGGTTAGGAAACGTTGCATTCGCTACAATCTTGATGAGTGCGGTTGGTTACTTTTTCCCTATCTTTAAATCAGGACAAAATCTACCTTCAATTTTAATTGCAAGTATCCTTTGCTGGGGATTAACATACTTTGTTAATCGCGGTATTGAAGGTGCAGCAGCAATCAATGCGATTGTTACGGTCTGCAAATTAATTCCAATTTTTGTATTTATTGTTGTTGCTATATTCTTATTCAAGATCGATATTTTTACAGCTAACTTCTGGGGCACAATGAGTCATAACTTCGTTGTTGGCGATGTCGCTTCACAAATTAAAAAATGTATGATGGTTATGATGTGGGTCTTTGTAGGTATCGAAGGGGCATCAATGTTGTCTTCTCGTGCAGAAAAGAAATCTGATGCAGGTAAGGCTACAATCATTGGCTTAATTAGTTTATTAGTCGTTTACGTTTTAGCTTCAATGTTACCATACGGTATTTTGACACAAGCACAATTAGCTTCAATTCATCAACCAGCAATGTTATATATTGCTGTTGAAATGGTTGGACCAGTTGGTGGTTACGTTATCGGTATTGGCTTAATTGTTTCAATTTTGGGTGCATGGTTATCATGGACAATGCTTCCAGCAGAAACAATGTTATTAATGGCCAAAAGTAAATTATTACCCGGTTACTTTGGTAAAGTTAATGATAAAAAAGCACCAACTTTTGCTTTAATCGTAACAGGCGGATTAGTACAATTATTCCTTTTCACGCTTTTATTCACAGATAAGGCTTATAATTTTGCTTATTCACTATGTACAGCTTCAATTATTGTTTGTTATATCTTAGTTGCGATGTATCAAGTTAAATACTCAATTCAACATATTGATGAAAAAGGCAATAAAGCACAATTAGTATATGGTTTAATTGCGCTATTATTCCAAGTTGCCGGGATTATTATGGCCGGTATCAGTTATTTATTACTCTGTTTAATCGCTTACATTCCAGGGATTTACTTCTATGGGAAAGCAAGAGTAGCACAAGGTGAAAAATTCTTATCAAAAGGCGAAATAGGTATAACCCTGGTTATAATTATTGGTGCTTGCATTGGTATTTGGTTAATTGCTTCAGGAAAAATGGTTGTTTAATAAATAAAAAAATGAGGAGTCGATTAATATGTCAAGAAAAATTGTTATTGCTTTAGGTGGAAATGCTATTTTATCAAAGGATGCTAGTGCTGAGGCACAACAAAAAGCATTGCGAGAAACAGCTGAATATCTTGTTAAATTTGTTGAAAAAGGGGATAAATTAATTATCTCTCATGGTAATGGTCCACAAGTTGGGAACTTATTACTTCAACAAGCAGCTGCAGTTTCTGAAAAGAACCCAGCCTTACCATTAGATACTTGTGTTGCAATGACACAAGGAAGTATTGGTTATTGGATGCAAAATGCATTGGATAATGCATTGGTTGAAAAAGGAATCAATAAAGAAGTTGCAACTATTGTGACACAAGTTATCGTTGATCAAAATGATGCTGCATTTAGTAACCCAACTAAACCAGTTGGTCCATTCTATTCAGAAACAGCTGCTAAAGCAGAAATGGCTGCACATGAAGAGATGACATTTGTTGAAGATGCTGGTCGTGGATGGCGTCGTGTTGTTCCTTCACCACGTCCAACTGGGATTAAAGAATACAAAACAATCGATCAATTAACAGAAAATGGTGTTATTTCAATTTCTGTTGGTGGCGGTGGTGTTCCTGTTGTTGAAGAAAACGGTAAATTACATGGCGTAGAAGCTGTTATTGATAAAGATTTCGCTTCAGAAAAATTAGCTGAATTGGTAGATGCTGATTTACTTATTATTTTGACGAGTGTTGATAATGTTTATGTTAACTTCAATAAACCTAATCAAGAAAAATTAGAACAGGTAACTGTTTCTGAATTAAAAGAATATATCAAAGAAGATCAATTCGCTAAAGGTAGTATGTTACCTAAGATTGAAGCTGCGATTGAATTCGTTGAAGCAAGTAAAAAGGGTCGCGCAATTGTGACATCTTTAGAAAACATCAGTCAATTATTAGATAATGATGCTGGGACAGTTATCGTAAAAGGTTAATAAAAAGCGATAGTTAAGCTGAACTAGCTAACAAAGTTGTAAGGTAAATTGTGGCCAAGGAATATCCATGTTAAAATGATAAAGGAGAGAGTTTAGGGAGTTAGTAATTAGTGGAGGGGATCAAACAATGCAAAAAATTAAAGCAGTACCCCAATATATGCAGTATTTAAGAAAATTATCAGATTTTGAAGCACTTACTGATGAAGAAGCCAATTTACTAATGAACAACATGAGTATCAAATCGTTCCAAAAAGGTCAGGTTCTTTTTGACGAAAATGATCAACGTACACGTTTTTATTTTTTAATAGAAGGCGTAATACGGGTTGAACGATTTGATATTGATGGCGACTTTGGATTTTATTCATATATCAAAAATGACTTAGGATTTCCGTATCGAGGCTTACTAAGTGATAAAAATTACCCTTATTTAGCGAGAGCCATGACGGATATACAAATCGTCTATTTCCCAATGGCCTTAGTTGAACGGATATTGAAGCAAAATATTCTGATGGCTACTCGATCAATAAGGGAGATGTCAACAATTCTAAGCGCTACAGAGAATCAAGTGCAAAGAATGGTAACGTCTAGTGCTCATGATCGAATTGTACAAGCTATCAATATTTTAGCAGAACAATTAGGTGCTGATTTCACAGAAAAGCATGTCGTTATTCCTTATCGTGTCACGATTAAAGAGCTAGCGTTAGTTAGCGGGACTACTCGTGAAACAGCCGGACATGTGATTAAGTGCTTGGCTAAAAATAAGGAAATCATTTTTGAACGGCAGCAATTAACATTGTTGGAAGGTTGGTTTGCTGATCAGAGTTTTGACCGGCAAGAACGCATCTTTAAATTATAATCTGAATAAAAAAATGATCATATGACTTTGGCATATTATGGCCAGGTCATATGATTATTTTTTTAAAATAAAATTGTAATTAAACCGATTGCTAATACTACTTGAACAAGCATAATACCACCAGCATAAAGTAATAAACGCTTGCCTTGACTAAATAGTGATTTTAAATTTAACCGAAGGCCAATAGCAGCTAAGGCGATTATTTCACACCATGTACTTAGAAAATGTGCAGTTTCACCAATTCGTGAAGGTAAAAAATGTAAACTATTAAGGACACAAAGTGTTAAAAATCCAATAACATACCAAGGAACTAAAGTTGATTTTTTTGTTGTTACTTGTGACGCTTTTTGGGTAGGTTGATTCTTGCTGTGTAAATAGCTAAAAATAGTAATAACAAATACTAAACAAATAATTCTTAATATTTTGAACAATGTAGCAGTTACGATGACATCCTGATTTAGCATAGTTGCACTTGCAACTACTTGCCCAACAGATTGCACAGTTCCACCAATTAAGACACCTCTGAAAACATTGTTACCACCCCAGAGGAGGGTTCCAATAATAGGTAATGTTAACATTAAAATGGTTCCCATTAGATTAACTAACGTAATTGAAATTCCAGTTTCTTCATTATCAGCATCAATAACTGGGGCAATTGCACCAATGGCTGATGAACCACAGACAGCATTTCCACCGGCCATTAATAAGTAAGTACCTTCACCAAAGGCTAATTTTTTACCTAGCCAAATTGCAAAAATAATTGTGATACTCATTTGAAGAAAAGTAAAAAGTAAGCCATTTAAACCAATTTCTTTAATACTTTGAAATGTGATAGTCGCACCTAACAAAAGAACTGAGTATTCTAATAAACGTTTCTCAGAAAATTTAGTTCCGGCCGTTAGTGTGGGTTGATGTAGAACAGTATTACCTAAAATGATTCCAATGAATAAAGCAATAGTTGCACCACCTAACATGGGCAACCAAAGTTTAGCAATAAAATAGCTGGCAAGCCCAATTAGTAAGGCAACGATAAATCCTGGTAGTAAGTTAGTTATTTTTTTCAATATGATCATCCTCTCTAAACAATACTTTAACTATAGCTGATTTCTTTTAATTAATAAAATAAATCTTTATAATAAGTACTATTAATAAAACGAATGGAAGTGGTTAATATTTTTAAAAATTTAGAAATTTTTAAATCAGTTTATGAAACAAGGAACTTTACTACTAGTGCGCAACTACTATTTTTATCACAACCAACGATTTCAGTTCAAATTAAGCAATTGGAAGAAACATTAGGTGTTATGTTATTTGAAAGAAATGGCCGACAACAAATTGTACCTACCGAGAGTGGAACGCTACTTTACCAGCAAACACAGCAATTACTAGATTTATGGCAGCAAGATTTATTTGCCTTAAAACATCAAAAAACTGATCAGAAAATTGCCTGTAAAATAGCTGCCTCACACACCACTGCAGCATACTTACTACCTGACCTGTTACGCAAAAATAAGGAATCTCTAAAACGATTAGAATTAGAAGTTAGCGTTCTTAATTCATCACAAATTATGGAACAATTAAAGCAACATAAGTTAGATTTTGGATTTATTGAAAAACCGTTGACTGAGAAGAATATTAAACGTTACTCGTTGACGACTGATCAATTAGTTTGGGCTGGTAATGAGGATGAGCCGTGGTTACTTAGAGAACATGGATCAGGTGTTTATCATTATTCAATTAACTACTTAAAAGCAAATAATTTAACGTTAGAGCACTTCATGACGATTAAAAGTAATTCATTAATTATTCAATTGCTCAGACAAGGTATAGGGCAATCAATTGTTTCACAGACTGCACTGACTGATTACCCAGAGATACCAGTCAAAGTACTATCAAAACAGTATCAGCGTGAATTCTACCTTGTTGGAAGAAACGAACTACCAAAGCCAATTCAAGAATTTGTAACTTGTTTAATAAATGAATCTTCTAAAGTATAGATTAAGGTTATCAGACTTAAGTATAAAATAATTAGGTTAAATAAATTGCTTACTTTTAGTAAGTGTGATAATTTAAGTTTATTAAATAAATTGGGGGTATCAATCATGAACACTAAATTATTAGGATTACATCATATTACAGCTATTACTTCAAGTTCACCAAAAATGTTTCATTTTATGACAGAAATATTAGGATTACATTTAATTAAAAAAACAGTAAATCAAGATGATGTTAGAACCTATCATCTATACTTTACGGATGATATGGGATCGGCAGGAACCGATATTACCTTTTTTGATTTTCCGGGTTTATTTCAAGGCACAAAAGGAAAAAATGGTATTTCGAGAATTGGATTTAGAGTTCCTAGCGATGATGCCCTAGATTTTTGGGCAGAACGATTTGACGATTATGATATTAAACATGATGAAATTGAAATGAATTTTGGCAGTAAAACAATGAATTTTTATGATTTTGATCATGAGCAATATCAATTAATTTCTGACGAACGTAATCATGGTGTGGAAGCTGGGACACCTTAATTATATAGTCCGGTTCCCAAGATGTTCGCAATTAATGGGTTAGGAACAACAATTATTACAGTGGATTATCCAGAACGTATGGATATTGTGTTAAGACAATTATTGGGATTTGATAAAATTGCCACAGAAAATCAACGTACATTATATGAATTGAACGATGGTGGACATGGCGCACAAATTATTATCGAAGAAGACCAAGATTTACCGAATGAGATTCAAGCATATGGAACAGTTCATCATATTGCTTTCAGGACAGAAGATGAAGAGTCATTAAACTATTGGATTGAACAAATACAAAGAGTTGGTATTCGTGATTCAGGTTTTGTTGACCGATTCTATTTTAAATCAGAGTATTTCCGTCCTGGTGAAGGTGTATTATTTGAAATTGCAACGGATGGTCCTGGATTCTTGCAAGATGAAACATATGAAGAAGCTGGTATTCACCTAGAGTTACCACCATTTTTAGAAGACCAACGTGCAGATATTGAAGCTCACTTAGTTAATTTCAATTCAGACAAGAAGTTATAGATATGGCAGAAGCAATTACATCTTATAAAGCTGGTAGGGTTGGCAATGCGACAATCTTAATGTTGCATGGAACTGGTGGAACGGAATCAGATTTACTATCAATTGCAGATTTTTTGGCTCCAGATAGTCCTAAAATTGGCATTCGTGGACGGTTAATAGAGAATGGTTTAACACGCTATTTTGCACATTTACCGGATGGTGATTTCGATTTAAATAGTTTATCTGTAGAGACAAATTGGTTAATGACTGTAATTAATGAGTTAGCTGTGAAGTACGCTTTTGATCCAGAAAAATTAATTGTCCTAGGTTATTCTAATGGGGCTAACGTTGCCTTCCATTCATTATTAACGGAACAGGCACTATTTAAAACAGCTGTTTTACTACATCCTATGGTGTTATCGGAAAATATTAAAGCGACTGTCGACTTAAGTGATATTAAAATTTGGGGTTCATATGGATTTTTAGATCCAATTGTTTCAAAATCAAATTTTGATGAACTAAAGAAGTTTTGTCGAGAATTTAATATTGAATTTACCAGTTTTGAGGCTGAACAATCACATCAAATTTCAGAATTAGAATTACGGAATGCTAAACAATGGTTAGATAAGACCAATAGATTAAAAATTGAGGAATAATATAAGATGATTTCATTTAATAGTAACGAATTATCGGCTAAAAATCAGTACAAATTAATGTCTGGTACATTAATTCCGAGACCCATAGCATGGGTTACTACTGTAAATGAGACGGGACTAATTAATTTAGCTCCGTTTAGTTTTTTTAGTGTTGTATCGGATACGTTGCCATTAATGTCGATATCAATTAATCGACGTAGAAATGGTGAAATGAAACACACCGCGGCTAATTTAGTTAGTTCGAAACAGGCTGTGGTCCAATTACCAACACGTGAATTAATGGAATTTGTTAATCAGAGCGCTGCTAGTTTTGGACTAGACGAGAGTGAAGTTTCCGAATTGAAATTAACAACGGTTCCTAGTAATAAGGTATTGGTGCCAGGGATTGATGGTGTTAAAGCGAGGTTTGAAGTTATATTGAACCAGTATGTTCCTATTATGGATGATGGTAAGATTATTACGGATTTATTTATTCTTGAAGTGGTTTGTTTTCACATAGAAGATGATGTTTTGGATAAAGAAAAAATGTATATTAATGCTAAAAAATTAGATCCAGTGGCGAGGCTGGCTGGACCAGAATACGCTAACTTAGGAGAGCAATATAAATTAATTCGACCAAAATAGTTAATATCAAATTAGTAATTCTTTGATTAGCCATTGTTGTATGGATTGAATAATTATATAGCCGTTATTGACATATAGTAAGTGTTATTGATGACAGTATTTATTATTAAGGGCTACACTACAAGTATAAATAGTATAGGGGGATACAATTATGGGATATCAAGCAAGTCAAGAAGAACATTCGATTGAAATCACCAATGTTCAATCATTAGAAAAATTAGTGGAAGCACGTATGGAAAAGGGTGCATTTGGGTATATTGCTGGTGGAGCTGAGGATGAATGGACGTTACGCGAAAATACAAGTGCATTTAATCATAAGCAAATTTCACCTCGAGTTTTACAAAATATCGAAAATCCGGATTTATCAACAACATTTATGGGTATTGATTTACAAATGCCAATGATAGCAGCTCCAGTTGCGGCACAGGGGCTAGCCCATGAACAAGGTGAAATTGATACTGCTAAGGGGATGGCCGCAGTTGGTTCAATTATGTCGCTTAGTACGTATTCAAATAAAACGATTTCAGAAACATATAATGGAGGAACTGGTGGACCTCAATTTTTCCAATTGTATATGAGTAAAGATGATAAATTTAATCATTTTTTATTAGATCAAGCCAAAGAAGTGGGGATGAAGGCTATCATATTAACAGCTGATTCAACACTAGGTGGTAATCGTGAAGCTGATAGTATTAATAAATTTATCTTCCCTCAACCAATGGCTAATTTAGCTGAATATGGTGAAGGTGAAGGACAAGGAATCGCAGCTATTTATGCTAATGCTAAACAAACATTGAGTTTAGCAGATATTAAGAGTATTTCTGATTATACTGACTTACCCGTTTTCGTTAAAGGTATTCAATCACCATTGGATGTTGATGCTATTATTGAAGCTGGAGCTAAAGGTATTTGGGTTTCAAATCATGGCGGTCGGCAACTAGATGGCGGACCTGCATCGTTTGATGTTCTTGAGTTAATTGCTAAGAAGGTCAATAAACGAGTGCCAATTGTCTTTGATAGTGGCGTTCGTCGTGGTTCACATATATTTAAAGCGCTTGCTAGTGGGGCGGATGTCGTTGCCATTGGCCGTCCAATGGTTTATGGGCTTCATTTGGGTGGTGCGAAAGGCGTTCAATCAGTCTTTGAACATTTAGCTAAGGAATTAACAATTGATATGCAATTAGCTGGAACAAAAACGGTTGATGATATAAAAAAAACGGAACTTATTTAAAGAAAACAATAAGGGGATACAATTATGCTAGTTATTAATTACATTCATGGAGAAGAATTACAAGCAACTTACAAAACAGCTGCTGCTTTTGTTGCGATGATGGAATTAGAAGTACCCGAATTTGAAGATTATTATGAAATTACTAAAGTGACAGAAGCTGGTAAAGAAATCGAATTATCGGATAAAACAATGGGCGGTTTATTTAACTTATTATTAGCACGAGGATAATTTTTATTGATGAAAACGGTTCATTGTTAACTATTGTTAAATAGTAACAATGATGTTAGGCATTTAAATAGTATTTAAGATACTAAAGTATGACCCAATTATATTTCTATTGGGTCATACTTTTTAATTTATAAGAAATACGTTTGTTATTGAACTAGCAAACATAATAAGTCGTTAGTTAATAAGTTCTTTCATATTATTAACTGTTTGGTGCTTCAATTTGTGAGAGAAAAAAATACAGTACTAGAAATATAAAAATAATATCTGTTACTGTATTTAAATCCGATTTAAAAGATTTATAGCATAGAGTATTTTTGTTTCACGTGAAACATTGGATCAATTAAAAAATTGATAAATCAACATACTTATTTTGTAAAACCTTAAAATCGTAGGTTGCTAAATTTTGGATATCTTCTAAACCATCAAACATTGCTGTATAACTTCCAGCAAGCATTAGATTTAAGGGAATACCTTTATTTTGGCGAACTAAAATAACAGGTTTGCGATTGGCATGAGCATAACCACATTCCCAAACAGTACCTGAGTCAGCTTCATCATTGTTTTCTTCCAATTGATAATCAAGAACTGCAACAACGATATCTGCTTGATCAATTTGGCGAATATCATTTTGGAAGGTAGCTGTTTGCCATTCAAATGTGCCGAAGTCCGCATCTGGATATTGAACGTTTCCTGGAAGATGAATTGCATCTGCGTTAATTGTTGGATTTTTACTTAGGAGATCGGCTACCAAATCTAATCGTTCTTTTTGTTCTGGAGTGAAAAAGGGTCCTGCAAGATAAACGCGTTTTTTTGTCATTGTAAACTCCTTTTATATTAATAATGTAAGTATACTAATAATTAAAAAATAAATCAATTAATAATTCGGCTATTAATCTTTTAATGATAAATAAACATAATATTCCATAAACATGATAACAAAAAACGAACTATACATTTGTATTTATTATAGTTATTCGCTTATAATGACGTTACATTTTAGAGAAATAACAGAAATAAAGGTTGGTTATGTCATTTTCAGTAAAATAAAGGTAATTATTCAATAAAAAAGTAAACGCTTTCTTGAATATCTAATTAAAATGGACTAGTATTAATAAGAATGGACAAATACAGTAAGCGGAGGAGATAAATATGCAAGTTAAAACAAAGGATTTTGGAAATGACTATGATTTAATAACGATTATAAATGATAATGGGTTTGAATTATCACTCACAGATTTAGGGGCTAGAATTGTTAGCCTCAAGGTACCCACAAGTACTGGAAAACGAGAAATTGTTCTTGGATTTGATTCAGCAAATGAATACTTAGAAAAAGATAGTTTTATTGGCGCTTCAATTGGTCGTGTTGCTGGACGTATTAAAGATGGTAAATTCAACATTAATGATCAAAGCTACCAAGTGCAAATTAACGAAGGTACAAATACATTGCATGGTGGTACGCCAGGATTTGATACTAAAAAGTGGACGTATAAAATAAGTGAAAACGAAAATGAAATAGCTGTTATTTTTCATTTAGATAGCCCAGAAGGCGAACATGGTTTCCCTGGAAACATGGCAATTGATGTAAAATATCTATTAAATAATGATAACATTTGGCATCTTGAAACGACTGCTAAAACGGATAAAGATACACTATATAATCCAACAAATCATGTTTACTTTAATGTTATGGGTGACGTCACAGAAACAATAGATGACAATTTATTACAAGTAGATAGCGATAAGTTTGCACCATTAGAACCCGATTCAATTCCAACAGGTAAAAAGATGTCTGTTGATGGAACGCCTTACGATTTCCGTCAAGCTAAGACATTACATGACGTTTTCACAAGTGATTTTGCTCAAAAAAATCAAGTTAATGGTATCGATCATCCCTTTTTCTTGAATAATCCTGCAGTTGGTAAAGAATCAGCAAAATTAGTTAGTCCAGATAAAGAAGTTTCTGTCTCAGTTTCAACTGATGCAACAAGTTTAGTTATCTTCACGGCTAACTTTGGTGAAGTAACGCCAATTATGCATGGTAAAAAATTAGCTAATCATGCAGCAATTACATTTGAAACACAATCAGCACCTGGATCTGAACAATTCCCTGAATTTGGTGATATTGTTTTACGTGTAGGCGATACGTACAAAACAGTTACAGAATTTAAATTAAATTAATTAGTAATCAACTGAGACAGTCATGGTAAAAATAGTGACTGTCTTTTTGTCGTTAACTTACGAGTGTAAGTCATACCATTTTAGTCGAGAAAGATGTAGACTTTAGTCAGGATAAAACGAAGGAGTGTATAAATGATGACAGAAATAAAAAGAGTATTAGTTGTTGGATCGAATGGTCGAATTGGCCAAAAAGTAACAAGTAAATTAGCTGATAAAGGTTACCAAGTCTTGGCGGGTTCAAGACATACAGATAATTTAGATAAAGGTAATATTACTTATGTCTATGTTGATTTGTTAGAAGGTATAGATAAATTAGTCAAGAATATGCAGGCTGTTGATGCCATATTATTTGTTGCTGGTTCTGGCGGCAAAGACTTAATGAAGATTGATCTAGATGGGGCAGTTAAAACGATGGAAGCAGCTGAAATAGCTCATGTTAAGCGTTTTGTAATGTTGAGTTCCGTTTACTCTTTGGATAGAGAAAAAATTGAAGTTTCATCATTAAGAGATTATATGACTGCTAAGTTTTATGCTGATAATTGGCTAATGAAGAATACGCAATTAGAATATACAATTCTTCAGCCAGGCACCTTAGTAGATGAGCCAGGTACTGGTAAAGTAACATTAAATGATGGTCAAGCGGGCTCTAACTCACTTGAAAACGTGGCAGACGTCTTAGTTTCAGTTATCGCACATGATAATACAATCGGAAAAGTAATTACGATGCATGATGGGGATACAGATATCAAAGATGTCCTGTAAATAATTAGAAATTTCGACACAAAAAAAGAGGTTTACTCAGTTAGTTACTTAACGGAGTAAACCTTTTTTATTTAGAATTATTTAGTTGACTCATTTACGATACCGCTATCTTTAGTTGGTGAAATAGCCCAGAGTGAATCGTAATTATATTTCCCTGTCGTATCAAAAATTGAAGTTGTAAAATCTAAAGTTAGTTTTGCATAATAATAAGATTTGTTAATTACAGAACTTGTTGTACCATCACTAAGACTTGATGAGGGTAAATCGAAAATCGTCTTATTAGAAGAGCTGAAATCAATTTCATTAGAAGTTGTTGGCTTTTCTTAAAAAGTAAGCGTACCGCCATTTGAGCTTGTTTGAACTAGGATAATCGAATCTTTTTAATAAGCGGACTTAAAGTATAATTGATAGTAACACTTAAATTCTAGTTAACTTAAAAAAAGGTTATTAATGACTAAAGGCTCTACCTTTAATGGTTATAAAGTGGGGGTAGGTAGGAATCATTCTATTTAAAAATTGATTGTACACTTTCAGTAAATGGTTTGAAAAAATTAAACCTAAAAAAATACTTGTAAATAACATGTAAACGCTATATTAATTGGCGTATATGGACTTAATCATAGAGTTTCTTCTGATAATATTACAGTTGAATCTTATGTAAATTATATGGTACTATTAGGTAAAGGTCAACGTCCCCTTTTCAAGCATTGGCTTAATCAATAAATGGGAGGAATTTATATTATGAAAAAGAATTTATTTTTAATTGCAGCATTAGTACTTGGTTCAACAGCAGTTGTTGGCTCAAGTGTTTCAGCGGATTCAACAGATGGTAAAGGTACAGCTAGTTTAAACATTGAAGCAGGTACTTTTACTCAAACGGGTGCACCATCGTTCAGTTTCACAACAAAACTAAATGAAGCATTAGTTACGACTGGTACAGATATTACATCAACTGGCGCAAAAGATGCTTCTCAAGCTTTAGATGTAGCCGATTACGTAGGTACAGATAGTGGTTGGAATGTTACTGCACAATTAGGTGTGATGGCTGATGCTGAAGTTAAGGTTAGCTCATTAGATCTTGCATCTGCTACAGTTAAAACAGACTCAGATGCTACAGCATCTGCTGCTACTTTAACACCAGCTGGTGCTGCAGCTCCTGTCGCGACAGCTACAACAGGCGCTGGTGCTACAACATTGTCATATGCTGACAATAGTGCAACATTAAAACTTGGTAAAAATACTAAAATTGCAACAACTTCAGCTGATTTAACATGGACTGCAACTCAAGGAAATGCTAGTGCAGCAGCTTTTAACTAAGCTAATTAAAACGTAACAGAAAAAAGACCGCCTAAGGCAGTCTTTTTTTTTAAGGAGAATCGAAATAATGAAATTAAGAAAAATAGTTTTAAGCTTTTTAGCTATCGCGATAGTCACACTTATTACTGTATCGACCAATGTCTATGCAAAGTCTAATAGTGCCGGGTTTACGGTAGCCAAAGTAACGCCTGCTAATCAATATCGAGAGGCAGCACAATTTGATATTAAAATGAACCCTAACTCAACACAGACATTGGCATTGAAAATTAAGAACTTAGAAAACGATACTAAAACGATTGTTGTGAGCCCTAATAGTTCATATACAAATACGAATGGACTAATTGTCTATGATAAGACAAATGTAAAAAAGCCAGCGACTGCTAAGTATCAATTTTCAGAACTTGTCTCAAAAAAACAAGATGTTGTGGTTGGACCTAAAAAAACAGCAACAGTTACGTTTACAGTGAAAACACCCGCTACGTCATTTTCCGGTATTATTTTAGGTGGCTTTAACGTACAAGAAAAAGTTATTAAGGAAAAGAATAAAGGAAAAGGTATTTCAATTACTAATCGATTTGCGTACGTTGTTCAAGCAGTCATTAGAGAATCTGAAACGGTCGATAATCCTAATCCCAAAATGACAATTGGCGATTCTAAAGTGGTATTGAACGCATTTAATAAAGTTTCACTACAAACAAATATGCAAAATGATGTACCCATTGTGATTGGACCAACAACAATTAAAGCAACTATTACAGAAGATAGTAGTAGTACTGTTTTATATGACAAAACAATTAAGGACGTTGATTTTGCACCCAACGCTAAATTTAGCTATGCATTAGACTTAACTAAAGCCAAGTTAATCGCTGGTAAATATGATGTCCATTATACCGTTACCGGAAATAATAAATCTTGGAAAGCAACGAATTCATTTACAATTACTAAAGCCAATATTAAACAGATTAAATCAGATAATAAGGCAGCAGAGCCTCATATATCTTGGTTATTGTGGTTAATTATTGGTATTATTGCTTTATTAATTTTATTAGTTTTATTCTTACTTTTTATTATTTTAAAAAGAAGAAAAAAAGATAAGGAAGAATCACTAGAAAATAAGTAATCAAAATGAATGGTAATCAAAAAGACGTCTAATTTTTATTAGGCGTCTTTTTGTCGATTAGATTTCTTATTCTTTTGATGAATCTACAACGATACTTGGTGATGATAATGACCAAGTTGCGTTATCTTGAAATTTACCAGGATGAGTAATTTTTTTAGTTTTTAGACTTAATGATAATTGTGCAGAATAGTAGTTTTTACTAATAACTGATGTTGTATCAGAATCAAAAATAGTTGAGTTTAAACTTAAAAGAGTATCTTTAGATGTAATTGTTTTAATATCTGAGGCATTCCCATAAGTGATTGTGGAATTACCAAGCATACTCGTTTGCAATTTTTCAAACCAACCAAGTTGATCGGGAATAAAGAAAGGATCACTTAGATTATCTTTATCACTTGTGCTAACAACTAAATTCCAGTTAAGTCCAAAAGGATTATCGACAGTTAACAAACCAGTTGCAGTTACTGTAGGTGTTTTTTCAGAAGTTCCTGCTGTAAAATTACCAAAATCAAATACTTTTGGATAGGATACTAAAAGATCTCCTGCAACGTGTAAATTATATGAAATAGGCGTGTAATCCGGATTTAATTTTGCGAGATTTGCAGCAGAAATTGTATCATTCGTTTTACCGCTTAAGATATCATTAATTGTGTGATTACTATAACTGGAATAGGTACCCGAATCGTGAGTTGATGTGACTAAATATGAAATTCTATTCTTATGGAAAAGATGATAACCAATCAATTCATTGTCATCAATTAATTTAGAATATGTAGTCCCATCAGTATAAGCAGATTCGTCATATTTATATTTACTATGGTCCGTACTGTATTGTTTTGCAAGATCGTCCGCATCTTTTGCAGTGATTTCTAGTTTAGAATTTGTAAGTTCAGTTGTTCCATTTTCTGAATATTTTTCCCAAGGACCATTATTGAAACTGTACCATAAGTAATATTTTTCAGTTTTATCGGTTGTTGATTTCGTATCTATATTGACTGTAGTATCAAGTGATTTTTTAGTTGTTTGAACGGTATTTTCAGGTAATTCATCAGTGATATTGTTTAATGAATAGTGAAAATCGTAAGGGTCTATTTGTGGAATATAATGAGTCGTACCAGATCCAGTATCTGTAGAAGTATAACCCGGTAACGAAATAGACTTAATAGTAGGATGAGATGAGTTACTTGAATCAGGATCTTTTAAAAATTCTTGTATAGCGTCATCTCCAAAATCATCAGACGCATCAAAAATACTTTGATAGGCAAGGTCACTAGGAACGTTTAAATTACCAATAATATTTTGTCCAGTAACAATACTCCCATATAAGAGACCATCGCTACTTGAATCAACGTCGACATCAGCACTAGGTGCTAATACTGAACCATATAAAGGACTCTTCCAACTTCCGACAAAAATCTTACCATTTTCAGTATTAAAATTATTACTAATATGTGAAGACGTATTGTAGACAGATTTCACTTTTTTAGAGTTTTTATCAGTTGTATCGATTGCAACGGGTTCATCGGATAGAAGATTTTTAGCGGTGGTATCTGAACCATTACTATTTTGTCCGGAAAATAGCGTTCCATCACTATTACCAGCTAACTTGTAATCTATCGAAGATCCGTCAGATTTAGGTGGATACGCATTGAAAGTCATCCAGCTACCTTGATTGAAATTAAAACTGATACCAGCATCATTATTAGAAAAATGCTTATAATTTAACATGAAAAATGGCATTTTCATTGTGTTAATATCAAAATTGACTAAATTAATTTTGATACCAATAGCATCTTCAAATGAAGGAATAGAGCCATCAATATCTGCAAAGACAACGCCTTGATCTGTTGAAGCAGTATTCATATCAACGGTTAATTGAATAACCGTTTTACCAGGTGCATATTTTTCAGCATCAATTGATTTATCTGTATTTAAATCAACACGTTTGATAGCATTATTAGATTTAGTAGTAGAACCTGTTGCTTTAGAGTTTGAGAAATTTGTTGAAGTGAAACTAGCGTAATAATCACTGACATCAGTAATATTTTGAGTAGCATCAGCAAATGATGAAATATCATTGCTTGACATAACAGGAAAATCAGAAAGTTTATCAATAGTATCTTTTTTTGCATTAAATTGCTTGATAGCATCAGCGTAACCGGCATTACTTGAAGGTATGGACCAACCAGCAATGGCTTTTGCGATTTCATCATCAGGGGGAGAATTCTGTAGATAGTATGATAAATCTTTGACTTTATCATTAGATTTTGAAAAAACAAAGCTATTTTTATTACCATACCACTGAATCATATCAGCCCCGGTAATATTTTCTGAAATCATTGTAGGATTAACCTTTGCATAATCAGCATCAGTTAAATTAGCAGTTGAATCATGAGCATAATTTTGTAAGTATTTTATAGAAGAACCTCCGGCGGTACCTGAGGAAGTAAATGTTTTGGCAAAAAATTAACCTTGTAGGGAGTCAATATCATTAGAATTAAACGTGATTGTACCACCAGCGAAACCAGTGACATTCGTGGCAGCCCCCATTGGATAACCTACAGGAGGCGTGTATGATGTAGCAGCTTGTGTAGTATAAATTGGTAACGTTAAAAAGAACAAGCTGAAACAAAGGATGATAATCGATTGATAGGTAGTAGATGAGTTAATATATTTGTTTTTTAGCAAAATAAGACTTCCTTTCAAAATAATTAAAAAATTAACTATTTGATTATATATATATTATAGCCTTGCTAGTATAGGATGTGTAGAGATATTGTCGAAGTATTTGGACAAATATAGCTTATAATTTGGATATACGATTAATAATAAAGAAAATGCGCTATTTTTGACTTTTTATTTAATAAAATCCAGTGATGTTTGTAAGTGTCACTATAGATTAAGCCTTTTCAATTTGGTATACTCAATGAGAAACGTTTTATAAAAAGGGAGATAATAAATTATGATTGAAGCAATTAACTTAAAAGCCGGAATGACTTTTGAACAAGGCGGTAAATTAATTAAAGTTTTAGAAGCAAGTCATCATAAACCGGGTAAAGGTAACACAGTTATGCGTATGAAATTACGTGACGTTCGTACTGGATCAACTGTTGAAACAACAATGCGTCCAGAAGTTAAGGTTGAACAAGCTAATATTGAAACAAAACCAGTTCAATTCTTGTACAACCAGGATACAATGGCTATTTTTATGGATTTGGAAACATATGAACAATATGAAATTCCAAGAGAAATTATCGAACATGAAGCAAAATTCTTATTGGAAAATATGGAAGTTAAAATCCAATTTTACGGTACAGAAGTTATTGGCTTAACATTACCAACTGTTGTAACATTACGTGTTACTGAAACACAGCCTTCAATCAAAGGCGCTACAGCAACTGGTTCAGGTAAACCAGCAACAATGGAAACAGGACTTGTTGTTAATGTTCCTGATTTCATCGCAGCAGATGATGTTCTTGAAATTAATACACAAGAAGGTACATACCTTAAACGTGCACCTAAATAAGATTGAAAAGGTAGTCTCTTGAGACTGCCTTTTTTTAATCATTTAAAATGAGGAGATTACTATGGGAATTAAACTAGTTGCAATAGATATTGATGATACGTTACTAAATCCAGAGGGTAGATTAGCAAAAGAAACAATTGATGCCGTCAAAAAAGTGACACAAAAGGGAATTAAGGTTGTCCTTTGTACGGGACGACCTTTAGCTGGTGTGGTTGGATTTCTTGAACAATTAGGGATTAGTGGGGATGACCAATATGTCATTACCTACAACGGTGCAATTATTGAAACAGTAAGTGGAAAACGTCTAGCGCAACATACGTTAACCTTTGATGAGTATATAGCTGCAGATAAATTAAGTTATGAATTAAATGTTCATTATAATATTTTAGATGATGAGAGCCGAATTTATACATCTAATAAAGATGTTGGTCGTGTGACCGTTATTCAAGCAGCTGAAAATAATGAAGGATTATTTGTACGAAATCCAGAGGAAATGTCACGGGACTTAACCGTTTCTAAAATTATGTTTGTGGATGAACCTGAAGTTTTAGACGCACAGATGATTAATATTCAAAAAATATTTGATGATAGTTATTATGTTGTACGTAGTTTGCCAGAATTTTTAGAAGTTTTGAATAAAAAAGCTAATAAAGGAAATGCATTAACAGATTTAATTGCAGAACTGGGATTAAAAGAAGAAGAAGTTATGGCAATGGGAGATCAACATAATGATTTAACGATGTTTGCCGTAGCCGGAACGACTGTTGCGATGGGAAATGCCATTCCTGAATTAAAAGAAGCAGCAACTTATGTAACAGAATCGAACGTTAATCATGGTGTTGCGGTTGCATTAGAACGTTATGTAGGTTAAATAACGATAAAATATAAAAAAGTTTGGAGTCCGCATGAGGTTAGCGAGATTCCAAACTTTTTATTTAGTCTAAAAGATGTTGCTTTGTTAAGTAGTCGTGTGCGACGGTACTTGCTGGGACATTTTTAACATCAACTAGATAATTCATTTTTTGCATATCTGTATCAGAAATTTTTCCGGTTAATTTATTTAAACTTTTTTTGATGGATGGATATTTTTGTGAGATGCCCTTTGCAACAAGTGGGGCGCCTTGATAAGGTGGGAATAAAGACTTGTCATCTTTTAATGTGACCAAATTATATTTGACGAGCTGACTATCAGTTGAATAGGCATCAACTAAATTTACATTACCATTCACAATGGCTTGATAGCGAAGTGCTGGTTCAAAAGATTTAGTGTTAAATGACAAATGATACTTGCTTTGTAACCCTTTGTAACCATCATCACGGTTTAGAAACTCAAGCGTAAAGCCTGCCTTTATTTTTGAAGATACTCGTGATAAATCAGAAATTTTTGATAGATGGTATTTAGTTGCAAAGTCTTTAGTGACAGCGACAGCATAGGTGTTTTGATAAGCCATCGGATTTAAATAATCTAAATCTGATTTAACTTTAATTTCGGTTTTTGCTTGCTGGTAGGCTTTATTTTCATTTGTACTTTTGAGTGGTGATTTTACTAACTCTTCAAGTACCGTACCTGAAAATTCTGGGTAAATATCGATTGAATTAGATTTTAATGCAGAGTATAGAAAACTCGTTTTACCAAAATTTGGTTTTAAAGTAACCTTGATATTGGCGTCGTCTTCTTGAATTAAATCTTTATACATATTAATTAGAATTTCAGGTTCTGCCCCCATTTTACCAGCAATGACTAATTCTTTTTTCTGATGTGTGAAAGTATTGATTGTGGCACCAACAGCAAATAGGAATCCTAAAGTAATTAATATAATGGTAATTGTTTTTATCTTTAAATTCTGCAATTGCCGGATTAAAACACTGAAAACAATAGCTAGAATAATAGAACTCAACGCGCCAATAATAATCAAGCTCATATCATTTCTATCAATTCCCAGCAAAATAAATGTTCCTAACCCGCCAGCACCAATTAAAGCAGCTAGTGTTGCGGTTCCAATAATTAGAACAAGCGCAATACGAATGCCTGAAATAATTAGTGGCATAGCTAAGGGTAATTCAAATCGAATAAGTTTTTGCGCACGTGTCATACCAAATGCAGTTGCGGCTTCTTCTAATGATGGATCAATACCAGTTAAACCTGCATATGTGTTCTGAAAAATGGGCAGTAAAGCATAAACAACTAATGCGATAATTGAAGGTAGTGTTCCAATTCCGACTAGTGGAATTAATAGCCCTAGCAGCGCGAGTGAAGGAATTGTCTGTAAAACACTGGTAATTTGCAACATAATTTCTGCTGCTCTTTTATGCTGTGCTAACCAAATTGCTAAAAAGACGGCAATGATGGTTGCAATCAGCAATGAAATTAATGATATCTGTAGATGTTGAAGAATAGCGGTCCATAAATCAGCACGGTGCATTTTAAAAGTTGTTATTAAATTTGCCATTGGTCATCCACCTCGCTATCAGACATGCTTGCACCATAACGAATTAAGCATTGGGCATCAACTGCACCAATGAGATTCTGGTCGTTATCTTTAACATTTATAATTGTATATTTAGAAAGTAGAGATATGAGTTCTTTAAATGTTGTTTGAGTTGAGGTGACGTGATTATTAGCGAGTTCATCAATTGGAAGACTAAATGATTTTTGAATCATTTCAGCTAAATTAAATTGCGTGTTGGATACGTCTAACCCAAAAAACTCTGAAATAAAATCATTTTTTGGTGCATTTCTAATTTCGTCAGGGGTACCAACTTGAATGAGATTGCCATCATGCATAACACCAACACGAGTTCCGAGGCGAAGAGCTTCAGACATATCATGCGTAATGAAAATAATGGTATTGTGTAGTTCCTCATGTAAATCGATGACGATATCTTGTAATGTTTTTTTTGAGATAGGATCCAGCGCACTAAATGGTTCGTCCATTAAAATTAATTTTGGTTTAGTTGCAATTGCTCGTAAAATACCAATTCGTTGTTGCTCGCCACCGGATAAATCGCTAGGCATTCTCTTACGATATGCTTCAGGCGGTAAACCAACACGTGTTAATAAGGCATCGACACGTTCTCTTTGTTTGTTTTTAGGCCATTTTTGTAATTCTGGTAATAAGCTGATATTTTCAGCAACTGTCATATTAGGAAATAAAGCAATCTGCTGTAAGACATAGCCAATCTGTGAACGTAAAGTATGTAACGGAATCTGATCAATATTTTGATTTTCAAAGTTAATAGTACCCGAGGTGGGCTCAATTAATCGATTAATCATTTTTAAAGTTGTCGTTTTACCACTACCACTAGGGCCAACAAGAACAAAAAGTTCCCCTGTATCAATATGTAAGTTTAAGTCGTTTAATACGGTAACTGTTTTGAATGTTTTGTTTATGTGTTTGAAATCTAACAAAAGCTAACCCTCATTTCTTCTTATTTTATATGTAATATATCTGGAAATGGTAACTATTTCGATGTAACTCTACATGAATGAAAATTATTAAGCAAAGATTTTGTTTTAAAATGTTGGAATTAAATTTTAGTGTAGGAACGGTCTGAATTGATGGATGGAGTAAGCCTTAATATTAAAAATAATATGTAGAAAAGCTTGACTTAGAGTCAACTCTAAGTGTTTTAATAGAAACTATTGAAGGAGGCGATTGAATGACTAATGAGCAACAATATAAAATTGGTGAGTTTGCTAAATTAGTTGGGTTATCAAGTTTTACATTGCGTTACTATGAAAAAGAAGGCTTAATTAAGCCTCACCGTAATTCGGCAGGCTTACGTTATTACACGGAACATGATATTAAATGGGTAGGATTTTTGCTTCATCTTAAAGGGACAGGGATGCGGATTAATGAAATAACTAAATACGTTGAACTACGAGCACAAGGTGATGCAACCATTAAAGAACGACGCGAGATGCTCAGCAAGGTAAAAGAAAATGCACTGTCTGAAATGGTAGAATTACAGCATAATATTGAAATTATTTCTCATAAAATTGATTGGTATGACAGAAAAGTTTCACACAGAACAAATGGAAACGAAGTGTCAGAAGATATTAGTTTTGAAAAGTATCTAGAACAATTCGCGATATACGATTAACGCTAGGTTAACCGTATAAAATAAAGTGAGGTAATTATAATGAATGAGGAACAAATTAAAAACGGTCTTTTTCCAATAGGTGAAAAAAATGAAGCATATAAAGATTTCTTTGTTGGTCAAAGTTATTTAGACATGTTAGTGGCGGATCCAGATATAAACGTTGGTGTTGGAAATGTTAGTTTTGAACCTGGAACACGTAATAATTGGCACATCCATCACGACGGTTACCAACTATTATTGGTCACTGCCGGTGAAGGTTGGTACCAAGAAGAAGGTCAACAAGCACGACGTTTAAAAGCTGGTGATGTTGTTGTCACAAAAGACGGGATTAAACATTGGCACGGTGCTACAAAAGATAGTTGGTTCTCACATGTTGCTATTACAGCAGGGACACCTGAATGGTTAGAAGCTGTTGATGACGAAACGTACGGTAAATTAAAAGATTAATAGGAGGATATTATATTATGGTAAAGAAACAAACAGCAGGTCGCGATAACTTAGGCGAATTTGCACCTAAATTTGCAGAATTAAATGATGATGTTTTATTTGGTGAAGTTTGGTCACGTGAAAGTGAATTACCAGCACATCAACGCAGTATTATAACAATTTCAGCTTTGATTTCAGGTGGTAACTTTGAACAATTGCCAGCACATATGGCAATTGGCAAAACAAATGGAATTACGAAGGAAGAAATTGCTGAAATTATCACACATTTATCTTTCTACGTTGGTTGGCCTAAAGCTTGGTCTGCATTTAATATTGCAAAAGATGTTTTTGAAGACTAATTATTTAAAAGTGGGACATGAATTAAATAAATACTGGCTCCGTACTTTGTCAAAAGTATCGAGTCAGTATTTTTGCTTACCTAATTATTTCTTGAGGTCTTGTCTGATTAAAAGTGAAATTATAACAATCGTAATCGCGGCAATAATAAATTCTACATTCAAAAAGTGTTTATTTATGAAAAATGCAACAATGACTCTAACTATGGTTGCAATAGCTAACGTTAAGATGAATGTTTTAATATAATGGACATTTATATAATCGTTTATTTTTTTAAACATGGACTCAACTCCTTCAGTTACCTAATAATAGTGGCACAAATTAATAAGATAAGCGAATTTTAAGTAACATTAAATGATTGTCCAGCAGACGTGAAAGCGCTATAATATAATTTGTAATTAGTTTAGGAGGAGATAGTTAATGTATCAAGCAAATGAAAAACGTTATGATAAAATGATTTATAATCGCCTCGGTAATAGTGGATTAAAAGTTTCTGCTATTGCCTTAGGCTTATGGAAGAACTTTGGGGATGAGACACCTTTAGCAACGCAAAAAGATATTATTGAAACAGCATTTGATAATGGAATTACTTATTTTGATTTGGCAAATAATTACGGTGATGGTGCTGCCGAGAAGAATTTTGGGCGCATTTTACGTGAAGATTTAAGTGCCTACCGGGATGAAATGGTTATTTCGACGAAGGCAGGTTACTATATGTGGCCAGGTCCTTATGGCGAATGGGGTTCAAAGAAAAACTTGTTTGCCAGTATGGATCAATCATTACAACGTATGCAGCTAGATTATGTTGATATTTTCTATCACCATCGTCCAGATCCAGATACACCGTTGGAAGAAACAGCTGAAGCTTTGGATTTACTCGTTCGCCAAGGTAAAGCCTTATATATTGGAATTTCAAATTATCGGGCACCAGAAGCTGAAAAGATGATTCAATTACTAAAAGCTAAAAATACACCTATCGTTGTCCACCAACCTAGATATAATTTATTAGATCGTTGGATAGAAGATGGATTAAAAGATGTTTTAAAACAAGAGCAGATAGGAACAGTTGCTTTTAGTCCTTTAGCACAAGGGTTATTGACTGATCGTTACTTGAATGGTATTCCAGACGATTCTAGAGTGAAACGATTTGATACCTTGTCTACTGAGAGAGTTGAATCAACACTTAAAAAGGTTCGTGAATTAAATGAAATTGCAAAAAATCGCAACCAGACATTGGCTGAAATGGCGCTATCTTGGGATTTGAAAGATAATTCTGTTTCGTCGGTTATTATTGGTGCTAGTCGTGTGAGTCAATTAAAGGATAATTTAAAGGCATTAGAGCATTTGGATTTTGCACCAGAAGAATTAGCAAAAATTGATAAAATTGTGAAATAAGAAGAGGTATATAAAGAGAACCCTTGGGATTGAAATGAAATTCAATCCCAAGGGTTCTCTTTATATCTTTTTTTGTTCTATAAAAAATGTATTTTAACTTAATTAAGCTAAGATACATCAATTAAATAAAAACTATTTAATCTTGATTTTCAAGGATTTCTCGAAATGGAATTAAACCCTCTGCTTGGTATTCTTTAACAAAAGCTTTAACAGCATCTGGATCTTGTGTTTTAGGATCAATAATGAGCTGTTCAACAGGAAGTGGACGGTCAGAAGTTACTTTAACATCGATAACAACAGGCACTTTTGAACCTTTAGCTTCAGCAAAAGCAGTTTTTAATTCTGCTAATGTCCGGACGGTATACCCTTTAGCTCCCATGTCGTTGGCAATTGCGCCCCAATCAGCATCAATTAAATCAATACCTGAGTGTGGTTGTTGTTTATCATCTTGTTCAGCGCGGATGAATCCAAGTTCCTGATTGCTTAAGACAACGTTGATGATAGGCATGTTGTATTTAACTTGTGTTAAGACATCTTGCATGACCATCGTCCAACCACCGTCACCAGAAATTGAGAAAACTTGACGGTCTGGAAAGGCAGAGTGAGCCCCAATTGCTGCGGGTAGTGCATACCCCATCGTTGCGTACCATGCGGATGTTGTAAATTTATTTTTCTCACCAAGACGTAAGAAACGCATTGCTTCAATCGTTACATTACCAACATCAATTTGGAAAATTGCATCGTCATCTTTAATTTTATTAATTTCATTGAAAACTGGTTCAAAACGAAGTGGTTTACTGTCATCTTCAGTAAAGCTATCAATCCATTTAATCCAGTTTTCTTTGTTAGCGATGGCAGCTTTGTACCATTTTGTTGGTGCAACTGGTGTTTTAACGGCCTTATTTAATGCGATTAAAGTTTCCTTACCATCGGCTAAAATAGGGACATCAACTGAATGACGTTTACCTAATTTTTCAGAATCAATATCGACCTGAATAAATTTAGCATCTGGAGAAAAGAAATATTCACCAAATGGAAAATCAGATCCAATGAAAAGAACAGCATCAGCGCCACGAAGAAGGTCAACGCCGGGTTTGCCAGCAACTCGTCCAGCAGAACCCATGTATGCTTTGTAATCATCAGGAATAATTGTTTTAGCAAGCGCAGTTGTTGCGATTGGTAATGATAATTTTTCAGATAATTCAATTAATTCTTTTCCAGCGCCACGAACACCTTTCCCAGCATAAATAATTGGTGTCTTAGCTGTTGTTAAAATATCTAAGGCATCTTGAATTTGTTTATCACGAGGCATCGGATAAAGAGGTTCTTGGTGTGTTGCGGCTGTTGAAACAAAGGTGTCATCGATTTCTTGCCAACCTAAATCGGTCGGAATTGTGACAACTGCGACGCCATTATATTTGTAGGCTTGACGGATAGCTTCATCAACAACAATGGGTAAGTTTTCGGGTGTAGTAGCTGTTCTGTTATAAATAGAAACATCCTCAAACATTGGATTTTCATTCATTTCTTGGAAGTAATTTGTATTCATCACTTGTGTACCAACTTGGCCGACTAAGGCAAGAACAGGAACACCATCATATTTAGCATCGTAAAGTCCGTTTAATAGATGGACAGCACCGGGACCAGCGGAACCAAAAGTAACACCTAATTTTCCAGTTACTTTAGCTTCACCAACTGCTGCGAGTGCGCCGACTTCTTCATGACGAACTTGTACATAATTAATTGTATTTTTACGATTATGTAGTGCATTCATTGTTGAATCAAATGAACCACCTGGCAACCCATAGACGGTTTTAACGCCCCAATCTTCTAAAACTTTGAGCATGGCATCTGATGCATTAATTTTTTTTGGCATAATAGTAAATCTCCTTCTTGAAAAATTTTATTCTACAAGGATAGTATAAATCTACCAATGAATTAACACCAGTGAAAGCACTTACTTTTAGTAATTAAAAAAGGTAGTTCAGACAAAAAAGTCTGAACTACCTAAATAGGGTTTTATTTAAAACGAACGATAATTTTACCAAGTGCATGATGAGATTCACTACGATCGTGAGCTTCTGCTACACCTTCTGCAGAGAATTCATGAACTGAATCTAAGGTCACTTTTATAGTGCCATCTTCAAGCATATCAGCTAATTTAGTTAATTCTTCACCATTTGGGTCCAACCAAATTGAATCAAAAGTCACATTTCTTGCTTCAGCAAGACCTGCTGTTTTTTCAGAATCCATCCCAGTAATAGCAACTAAACGACCTGTGCCATGTTTTAAGATATTAACTGATTTTTCTTGTGCGTCACCACCGATTGTATCAACTACAAGGTCGATATCTTTTAAGATTTCCGCAAAATCAGTTTCATGGTAATCAATGACTTGGTCAGCGCCAAGTCCTTTAACAAAATCAATATTCTTCGAGCTAGTTGTGGTAATAACGTAAGCACCAACTGATTTAGCAAGTTGAATAGCGAAAGAGCCAACGCCACCTGAACCAGCATGAATAAAGACTTTTTCACCTTTTTCTAAATGACCATGATCAAAAAGGGCTTGCCATGCAGTTAAACCAGCTAAAGGAACAGCAGCAGCTTCTTCAAAGCTAATATTTTTAGGTTTTGGTGCAAGCAAATTAGCATCAACAGCAGTATATTCGGCGTAAGTACCAAAACGAGTCGTGGCAGGGCGTGCGAAGACTTCATCACCAATTTTCCAATCGGTTACGTTAGCGCCTACTTCTGTGATAACACCCGACACATCCCAACCTAAAATAATAGGAAATTGCCAGTTAAGCATACCTTGTAAAAAGCCTTCACGCGTTTTCCAATCAATTGGATTAATTCCAGCTGCTTTTTCTTGAACAATTACTTGATCCGCCGTCATTTCAGGCATAGCTACTTCACGTTGTTTAAGTTTATCTTGTCCGCCAAATTCATCAATTACAACGGCTGACATCATTTTCTTTTCTGTCATCGGATTCCTCTTCTTTCCAGTTACTTTTAATTTGTAAGTGAATTGTATCGAATAACGAAATAGAATGCAATCAAGACACTCTTTTATAGTATTAATATTCTTATGGTTAAAATTGACATTTAGACTTTATTTACGTATATTATAGCTATAAGTGATGAAGTAGTTCAGTAATTTATCGATCAATTTTAAAGAAACCTGGTGGTCGCTGGAAATCAGGAATTATCGATGAGTGAAGTACGCTATGGAGCTAACAACGATTCATCTCGTTAACGATGATTGAGCGATTAGCTACTATATTATGTAGATAATAACTTGGGTGGTAACGCGGAAATTAATTCGTCCCTGATATCTTTTTTAGATATCAGGGATTTTTTTATACTTATATTATATAGGAGGAAACAGAAATGAATATTATTGACGAACTAGAATGGCGCGACGCAATTAATCAAACGACAGACGAAGATGGGTTACGTGAACTAACGTCTGAAAAATCAATTGGCTTATACTGTGGGGTTGATCCAACAGGGGATAGTATGCATATCGGACACTTAATTCCATTTATGATGTTGAAAAGATTTCAATTAGCAGGACATCATCCATACATCATTATTGGTGGTGGTACAGGTTCAATTGGTGATCCAAGTGGTAAAAAATCTGAACGTGTGCTGCAATCGATGGACCAAGTTCATCATAATGAGCAAGCTCTCACTGCACAGATGACCAAATTATTTGGACAAGATTCAAATATTTCAATTGTAAATAACTATGATTGGTTATCAAAAATTAGCTTGCTTGATTTCTTACGCGATTACGGTAAGTTATTTAATGTAAATAGCATGCTCGCAAAGGATGTTGTTGCAAGTCGTTTGGAAGTTGGTATCTCATTCACGGAATTTACATACCAAATCTTACAATCAGTTGATTTCCTACATTTACACAAGCACCATGATGTTCAATTACAAATTGGTGGGGCTGATCAATGGGGGAATATTACTGCAGGAATTGATCTTATTCATAAAGAGCTAGGTTCAGACACAAAGGCATATGGGCTAACAATTCCACTAATGCTTAAGGCTGATGGTACTAAATTTGGTAAAACAGCTGGTGGCGCAGTTTGGTTAAATCCAGAAAAAACAACACCATATGAATTCTACCAATTTTGGTTAAATCAAGACGACCGGGATGTTGTGAAATATTTGAAATTTTTCACATTCTTAACGTCAGATGAGATTGCTGAATACCAAAAATCAGTTGAAACAGCTCCAGAAAAACGTGAAGCACAACGCCGCTTAGCACGAGAAGTAACAGAATTTGTTCATAGTCCAGAAGCTGTAATTGAAGCCGAACATATTTCTGCAGCTTTATTTTCAGGCGAAGTGAAAGAATTAACGACGAGTGAAATTGAACAGGGGTTTAAAAATATGCCTTCTGTTGAATTAGCAGCAGAACCAGAGAATATTGTTGAGTTATTAGTAAATACAAAAATTGAATCATCAAAAAGACAAGCACGTGAAGATATCACTAACGGGGCTATTCGTATTAATGGTGAAAAAATTCAAGATTTAGATTTTATGATTGATCCTGCTACAGAATTTGATGGCAAATTTGTGATTATTCGTCGTGGTAAAAAGAAATATTGGTTAGGACGCGTTAACGCATAATGGCACTATTTTATGTAATAGCTTTTCTTGTGGCGGGGATTATTATTTCAAATGTAATTCACGAAATTCTTCCTAAAATACCAGATGCTTTTATTCTTATTGTAATTGGTCTGTTGTTGTCATTAGTACCAGTCATGGCTAATTTCGAATTAGAACCAGAATATTTTATGTTATTCATTATTGCACCACTTATGTTTAATGATGGGCAAAAAACATCTGTTAGGGGGATCCGTAAAAATTTTCATGCGATACTTTTATTATCAGTAGTTTTAGCGCTTATTACAGTTGTAATAGTAGGGTTGTTAGCGAATCGATTAGAAGTTCGATGGACATTGCCACTTGCAATAGCACTAGCTGCGATTGTGACACCAACTGACGCCATAGCAGTAAAATCCTTAACATCAGCATCAAAACTTGATTCAGGGGTTAATACTGCCTTAGAATACGAATCATTATTTAACGATGCAAGTGGATTAGTGATGTTAAATTTGGCATTATCTGTGATGGAAAAAGGAACATTTTCCATCTATAGCGGATTATTTCAATTTATTTTTGTTGCAGTTGGTGGTATTGTAGTTGGGGTTATGGCAGGTGGAATCTTAGTTATCGTTAGAACGTATTTTAATAAGAGGGTAACTTCACCAGAATTAACGATTATTCCAATTGCGTTGTTAACACCATTTATTGTTTATTTATTGGCGGAAAGTCTAGGGACATCGGGAATTATTGCTGTTGTAACTGCAGGGATTGTTCATAATATTGAATCCGAGCGTTTAAAATTAACTGCAACACGTGTCCAGTTAGTTTCGTCAACAATATGGGATACGTTGACCGCAATGCTTAACAGTATTGTATTTATTTTATTGGGAATTAGTTTACCTGAAATTTTCCGGGCACTGATTAAACTTGGAACGAGTCAGTCGTTTGAGTTGTTGAGTCTGGGTTTGATAATCTATGTAGTCATGATTGGTATCCGATACACTTGGGCATTAATTGGAAAAGAACCACATATTGCTGCCTTTTTCGGTCCTTCAAAATCAAAAAAAAGACGAAAAAATGCATTTGTTTTTGGGTTGAGTGGGGTACACGGAACAATCACGTTATCAATGGCATTTTCATTACCAATGTTAATAAATGGACGGGCTTTTCCGTATCGAGAAGAAATTTTAATCATTGCAACTACTGTCATATTATTAAGTATGATAACACCAGCATTAGTGTTGCCTAAAATCTTACTAGCTAAAAAGTTATCATTTAATAAAGAAGAATTAAATTTTTCACGAATACAAATGATTGATTACGCTAGTTTACATTTAACAGAACGTATTCAATCTAACGATGTGAGATACGCGGTGATTCAACAATTACAATCACAAAAAGGGTTTAATGATATTCAAGGGTATGATAAACATCAAGAATTATTTAAAAAAATTAATGAAATTGAAGATGAATTTTTAAATAGTAATGAGATAAAAGAAATTTATCCTGCCCGAGTACTCAGTACGTACAGAAAAATTTTGGATACAGATTATGGTGGACAACGATTAAGTGTTAATCGAATCATTCGATCAGTAGAACATCAGGTTAGGCATGAAGCGTGGCATATTAGCCATGGGCAAATAACTCGTGGACAGAGAAGTAAGGCCAGGAAACAATGGGCTAAAGATAATATAGAAAAAATGCAAATACACAATGATTTCCGATCATTATTATGGGACTTGGAGAATCAATTGCATGAAGTAATTGAACAATATTTACATGATTTAACAAAAGAACGTTTGGCTAATGCACATGGACAACTAGATGATATTCAGAATGTTGAAAGATTTATCGAAGATCGACAAAGACACTTTCGTAGAGATTACGAAGAGAATGAAAAAATATCAGTAGATTTATTTATTCAAGCATTTCAATTAGAATATAATTATGTTCAAACACAATATATAGCAGGAATAATTAACGAGCAACTTGCTAATAAGTTGTATGATGAAATAAATCAGGCGCAAACACTACAAATGCAGCAACTATTAGTTGAACATTAAATAAAAAATAATTTCAAAAATCAGGATTAATAGTCTATTTTTGAAATTATTTTTTTATTTAAGACCTATAAAGTAATTAAAAGTACAGATGTATACGATTACATCAATATTTTTAGATTTAATTTAAATAAAGGCTTGACGAAGGTCATTATTCTTGGTAAAGTAATAAACGTTGCCTCAGTAGTAAACAACTAATTCAAATGTGACCAGTTAATTAATTAAAAAAAATCTTGACAATTAACGAAATCCTTGATATGATATAAAAGTTGTCAAAAGCAACCAAGTAGATCTTTGAAAACTGAACA
>NZ_JBXAXT010000002.1:305791-362829 GCF_056781895.1 Dellaglioa sp. CoH-57-MRSF-22
TACTTCTTCATTAGTTTGGTGATTGGTACTTACAAATGCAAGTTCTTCACGTGACAAAACTTCAGGTTTATTTTTAAAAACGGCTAATTCATTTTGAGCCTCATTCTCAGAAACTGATATTTCAAATAATCCTCGAGCTAAAGCGTGCTTGTTATTAGCAACTACATTTATATTTGCTTTTTTTATCTGTTCATTTTTTTCATCAAACACATCAGGCTCTAAATTTGTATTTTGTAATAAAGTATCTTCTTGTTTATTATCTTCGATTACTGAATCTACTTCTGGTACTATTTTTTTAGCTACACTATCCACAGAATATAACGTATTTTCATCATTATTAGATACTTGATTTTCCTCTTCAGCAAAATCATCAAACAGTAAATAAGTATCCTTTGCTTTAGTTAATTGAACTAAAATTTTCCGATACCTTACGTTTTTATTTTGCTTTTTATTTGTAAAAAATGTGGGGATTTGTTTTGGTTTGAAACCTCGAGAATAGCGATTAATTTGTGCTTTTTCACTTTGACTATCTATCTTTGTCTCTTTGCGCGCAAATTTCTCATTGTGATGTGGTTTATTTACATCTTTTTTTAACGTTTTCTTATAAAATGCAGGTCCATCGTAACGCTCCATTAATTTCATCCTAACTATGTAAAAAACTAATTGCAATAACCGCAATTAGTTTTTATAAATCTATATTATGCAAATAATTTGGCTGCCTTCTCAAAATCGAATGCATCACCAACATGATTCATCTTTTCATCTAAAACTAAAATACCATGGACAGTTGGAGCATTAGGAATAGCCAACTCTTGAGCTGAACAAACCATGCCATAACTATCAATACCACGTAATTTACCCGGCCAAATAATAGCCCCAGTTGGCATCATTGCGCCAACTTTAGCAACAACAACAAGCTGACCTTGTTCAATATTAGGTGCACCACAAACGATATCTAGTGTCTCACCATTATTGACTTCAATTTTTGTGATATGCAAATGATCAGAATCAGGATGTTCATTACATTCAGCTACATATCCCACAACAAATTTAGGATCGTCATCGACAACAAGTACATCCTTAAATCCAGCAGCAACGATAAGTTGATTTAATTTTTCTACTTGTTTTTCATCTAAAAAGATTTGTCCGTTACCTACTAAATCAAGTGATTCTTTAGAGATTTCTAGAAAATTAAATCCCAACGTTTCATTCGATTTTTCATTGAAAATACGAACGACATTATTTTTTAATTCTGACTTTTGGTTTTCTACCTCTTCACGTAAAACAACCATTAATGTATCGCCAACGTTCTTTAAATTATAACTTGCTATTAACATATTTATTTATGAGTTCCCTTCTTATTATCACTAATGACTAAGACGTCACATGGCGCATTTCTTAGAATTGCATCTGTTGTTGATCCATTCACAAATCTTTCAACAACGTTAGCCCCTGTTTGCCCAACCATAATTAAATCAATATGTTTTTCTTCTGGTATTTCACGACTTAATAAAACTTTAGAAGATCCATATACTAAAATAGTTTCAACATCAATAACGCCCTTATCTATCGCAATTTGTTTGTAGTCGGCTAAGGTATCATTTAATCGCTTAACTTCAGTTGTAACGTCATCTTCATCTTCAGAAAATGTATTGTCAACACTTCGCTCAACAACATGTACAACTATTAAACTAGCCTCGTTTTTTAAAGTACTCTCAACTGCCTGATTAAATGCACGTTCAGATTGCACACTTCCATCTATCCCGACCATTACTCTTTTATAAACTTGTTCAAACATCACTATCACCCCAATGGTTTAGTCTAATTTGTTCATAAATGATTCGATTTGTTCTTTCGTTTTACGCTCTTTATTCACATAACGATCAAGCTCAACACCGTTATTGTATGCAACAAAACTCGGAATACCAAAAATACCCCAATCTTGGCAAAGTTCAATTTGTTCATCGCGATCTACTTTATAGAATTTAAAATCGGAATACTCTGCTTCAATTTCAGGCATTAATGGTTCAATAAAGTTACAGTCTGGACACCAACCTGCCGTAAAATAAAACAATGATTTACCATTCAATAATAATTCATTTAATTTATCTTTTTCTAAAACTTTTAATTTTTCCAATCTAACTACCCCTTAATGATTGTATCGACAGTTGAACGGTCCAATCCTAAAATTGTTTTTTCAAGTAATTCTTTTGCTGCTTCATAGTCTCTGATTGAGAACATTGTTTGATGCGTATGAATATAACGTGCACAAACGCCAATAACAGAACTTGGAATACCATTATTTGCTGTTTGAGCTGCGCCAGCATCAGTACCACCTTGAGAAACAAAGTACTGATAAGGAATATTGTTATCCGAAGCAGTATCCAATAAAAATTCTTTTAATCTAGGAAGCGTTACTAATCTTGGATCATAAATTCTGATCAACGTTCCTTCACCAAGATGTCCAAATGTTCCCTTTGTTGTTTCAATATCATTTGCTGCTGAACAGTCGACAGCAAAAAATAAATCAGGTTTCAGCATATTTACTGCACCTGGCGTGCCTCGTAGTCCAACTTCTTCTTGAACATTAGCACCAGCGAATAAAGTATTTGGTAATGTTACGTCTTTTAATTTTTCAAGTGTTTCCAGTACTGCAGTACAACCGTAACGGTTATCCCATGCCTTACTAATAATATTTTTACCATTAGCTGTTTTAATTGTTTCAACATCCGGAACAATATAATCTCCTGGTGCAATACCAAACTCTTTTGCTTCACTTGCAGATTCAAATCCACCATCAAATAAAATATCATTAATTTGTGGTGTTGCATTTTGATGATTATCACCACGCAATAAATGAGGTGATACTGAAGAAGAAATTATTGGGTACGTTTGACCTGATCGTGTTGTTAGTGTGAATCGTTGTGAAGAAACAACAAATGGATTCCATCCACCAAGTGGGCGAACTGAAAATAACCCATTGTCATTAATTGCGGCAAGCATGAATCCAACTTCGTCCATATGAGCAGCGGTCATAATTTTAGGTGCATTTATATCTGCATTTTTACGGATACCAAAAATCCCACCCAAACCATCCTGAACAACCTCATCAACATTTGGTGTCATTTTTTCGCGCATTACATCACGTACGTTATTTTCAAATCCACTTGTTGCCTGAAGTTCAGTCATTGTTTTAACTAAATTAAACGTTTTATCATTCATATTAGAGAGCCCCTTTTCATTTTATTGGACGAATTAGTCCCAATTTTGTCTACTCACTTAGCTTAATATTTCTTACTTTATATTATATAATAGTACCATAAAAGAATCCATGAATGTAGCTTAGTTACTATGTAACGGCGTTTTTACAAAAAAAATCTGGAATTTTTATTCCAGATTTTTAGACGTATTAAAATGTGCTTCTAACTTATAGATAGGCTGTCCCTTTTTACTAAATTTTTCTTCATATTCAGTCATGACATTATCTTCAGCTTCAACGCTTGCATGTAAATCAAGCCAAACTTGATCATAACCCATTCCATACTCATTTAAACTAACTAATGAGTATTCAAACAAGCCACGATTATCTGTCTTAAATTCAAGATGACCATCATTTTTCATAACTTTTTCATAGCCTTTTAAGAAACTGCCATGAGTAAGTCGACGTTTGGCTTGTCTTGTTTTAGGCCAAGGATCTGAAAAATTCAAATAAATGCCATCAACTTCATTATCATCAAAAAATTCAGTTACCGAATCACCGTTACCTAAAATTAATTGTAAATTTGGAATTTGTGCTTCAACTTGTTTCTTCAACGTAATTGCTGCAATTGTCGTTTGCAATTCAATTCCGATAAAATTATATTCCGGAAATTTTCTAGCCATTCCCATAATAAATCCACCCTTACCCATACCTATTTCAATAAAAAGTGGTTGTTTTTTCTCAAATCTTGATTGCCATTTACCCTTAAACTGATTAGGTGATGTTACAAGTAGTTCCGGATGTTCTGCAATTAACGGTTCAGCCCATGCTTTATTTCTTAATCTCAACTTATATATCCTCATTTCATTTGATAAAGTAAGTGGGGCTAGAACGTATTAATCGTTTTAGCCCCACTTACTTTTTAATCCATTTTTATATTATATTTTTGTAATTCTATTATTGCCTGATTCATTTCATGAAATCGACTTAATTGATGTGCTTTTTTTATTCGTTGTAATTTTGCTATTATAATGTACCAGTTTATTCTGTTTAATAAATCGTTATTCTCCAATGACTCATGATAACCACTCAGCCAACTACTCCATTGTGTATCTGGAATGTATTCAGACATAACTAAGCTCAAATCCATAGCAGGATCAGCAATTTTTGCTGACTCCCAATCAACTAAATATAATTGATTAGTATCAGACTGTAACCAATTTCGATGATTCAAATCACCATGACAAACTGTATACTTATCCGTTGATAGTTCAGGTTGATGTTCATTTAATTGCTGAAACATTTTTGATAGCAAGGGGTGCTGCTTTAAATCATCACTCAAATCGTCAAAATAATTAGCTAATAAGCCACTAGGTGTGATAACTTCTCCACCAACCTGTCTCAACATATTTTTTAATTGCTTTGAGCGATGAATTTTAGATAATAATTCAGGAACCATTTTTTGATCCATTTCATCAGAATGAAGGTTTCGTCCATTTAGCCACTCTTGTGCAGTTATTGTATCCCCACTTGAGATTCGCTTAGTCCAAATTAATTTTGGTGTAATACCAGCAACTGAGAGCGCAGCTAAAAAAGGTGACATATTTTGTTTCAAAAACACCTTTTCTTGTGCACGTGTACCCATGTATGCAGTGCCTGTATCTCCACCAATTGGTAACAATTGCCAACCGGGATCTAAATTAAAATCCATACTATTATTACCTCTTTTTCCCGACTAAGCTCTGATGCTATAGTTTCATCTTACAAACATCCCTATTATACGTCAAGGATTTTTTTAACTCTGGTAACTAAGTAAACATTAGTAAACAGCATTATTTCCACTAAACTCACCAAAACACCATAACCCATCATTAAAAATTGTCCTGTACCAATATAGATTGCGATATTAAAAAGTACTGCACTTACACTTATAATTGTTAATGTAAACTTTTTGAAATTCTTAATTTGATACTCTTTTCCTTTTGGATATAGTCTAGTAAAAATAATATTATCGTAATGTTTTGCAAAAGGTAACAATTGAAAACCAATCAGATAAATAAATAAGATTAAAAATGCGAGTGCTAGCCAACCATTTGAAATAAATGCAATAATTAGCGCTCCAATTAGAGTTAATCTAATAAATAAGCCACTAAATTCAGTTCCGCGAATAAATCCCCTTGCATATAAAAATGTATAAACATTTGCGTCATCTTTTTTAATATGATTTAAAATGAAATCAAGGTACACTCTTCTCTTAACATTCCCTCTAACCATTGGTACATCAGTAAATAAATTAAAGAAACGGTAAATCCCTAACATTCTATTTTCTTCAAAACTGATTGCTTTTTTCCAATCAAAGATTTCCTTAAATCCTTTTGCAGCTAGCTGATTTAAAACAAAGCTACTTAAAATAGCAACGATAAAACTCAGAATAAACGTACCATATAATCCAAGGATATAAATCAAAATAGGCAATAAAATATTAACTAATTTGATACTTCCCCAACTAAACCGGTTATTTTGATATTTTTCAAGTAATGAAATGACTAACCAATTATTTTTCAAGCATAGTTGCGTTAAAATCAAGAAAATAATATTGATTACTGAGATTTTCATTCCAATCATCATAACTGGGATAAGTAACACAATAAATCCAACTTGCATTAAGCTGGCCATAACTGTTGAATAGCGTTTTGCCTTTTTTAAATAACTAATTAATGCATGTTCCTGTGGTAAAAGAAAAACAATATCCGCTTCTTTTAATAACGTACTTAAACGGCCGATTTGTAAAATCACCAGTAATCCAATCACTAATGCAGGCCGATACCAAACTAAATTAACAGGCATCACCTTTAGCCCATTTGAATAAGCCAAACCAAGTCCACCAACAAAAAACATAATTGCAACAACAAAATGATCATTCAAAACATATCGTAAATATTTTAATAATAATAACTGATGACTTTTTAAACGTGTTGTCCATAAGTCTTTCATTTTGTTACCTCTTCCTTAGTTAAACCAAGATAAATTTCATCTAAGGAAGCATCTGGATTCTTATAGGCTTGTCTTAATTCAACCATTGTTCCTTGTGTTTTAATTTCACCTTTATTCAGTAAAATGAACCAATCGCAATACTTTTCAGCTGTGGCTAAAACGTGAGTTGACATTAAGACACTTGCGCCACGCTTCTTTTCAGCAACAATTAACTCTAATAAATCGTTAATTGCTAAGGGGTCTAGCCCGAGAAATGGCTCATCAATAACATAAAAATCAGATTCTGTTAAAAAAGCACAGACAATCATAACTTTTTGTTTCATCCCTTTTGAAAAGTTAGCGGGAAACCATTCTAACTTGTTATCAAGTCTAAATATTTTAAGTAATTCATTAGCTTTTTTCCATGCCTTAGTTTCATTCAATCCATAAGCCATCATTGAGAGTTCAATGTGTTCTTTTAATGTTAATTCTTCATAAAGAATAGGCGTTTCAGGAATATATGCTAAATGTGATTTATAAGCCTGGCTATCTTCCCTTAAGGTTACGCCATTTAATTTAATAGTTCCTTTTTGCGGGGTTAATAACCCAATTATATGATTGATTGTAGTCGATTTACCTGCACCATTTAAACCAATTAAGCCAACGACATTTCCAGGTTTAACTTCAAAAGAAATATCTTTTAAAACTGGTATTTGAGAGTAACCACCCACTAAATTTTTAACTTCTAATGTCATTTTCTAATTCCCCATTTACAATTTATTTATGCCTTTAATTATATCATATTATGGTGAATTATCATTCATGATGTATAATAAAAGTATTAACTAACTTTGAAAGAAGGCAAACATATGACTGACTGTATTTTTTGTAAAATAATTGCCAATGATATTCCTAGTTTCACCGTATACGAAGATGAAGACATTAAAGCATTTCTTGATATCTCACAAACAACCCCAGGCCATACACTTGTTATTCCAAAAAAACATGTTGCTAATATTTTTGAATATGACCAAGCACTCGCTAGTAAAGTTTTTTCTAAAATTCCAATGATTGCTTCCGCAATTAAAGTAAGCAATCCAGATATTCAAGGGATGAATATCGTCAATAATAACGGTGAACTAGCTTACCAATCTGTTTTTCACTCACATTTTCATTTAATTCCTAGATACTCAACAAAAGATACTTTTAAAATGTCATTCAAGGATAATTCCAAGAAGTACACATCCGAGCAACTTGAATCAATTATGATGTCAATCAAGAATAAGATTGGAGAAAAATAATGTCAAAAACACTTAAACGAATTAGTTTGTTATCAATTATTGGTGGGTCAGCATACTATGCCTATAACCATAGAGATGAACTTATTACTTTTGTTGCAGATAAAAAAGTTCAGTTAAAAGCAGATTTTTCTGACTATCAAAATGATATCAATCGCGTAACTAATTCATCAAAAAAATTGCAGTATGCTACAGATCATCTGAATACGATTATCGAAGAAACATTACCCATCGTCGATTCCATTAGCAATCGTATAGAAAAGTTTACTTATGAGATCGAGCCAAATATCAATAAAATTAATAAAAAATTAGAAAAGTATCAATGAATTAGGCTTTTAAAAGTTTGATTTTTTTGTGAATTTTCGGTCATTTACTTTCATTATATGATAATTATGTTATATTAAACGTATTAGTCTTTCATTGAGAAGACAAAAAATTTAAGAAATAGGATGTGTTAGGTTATGAAAAAATGGCTTGTTGCTTTAGCCGGCGTACTATTAACATTTACATTAGCGGGTTGTGGGAGCTCAACAGTTGCAACTACTTCAGGTGGTAAGGTTACAGAAAGTGCTTACTACGATAGTTTGAAGAAAACTTCAAGTGGTACATCAATTTTACAACAAATGATTTTGAACAAAGTATTGGAAAAACAATATGGTGATGATGTTTCTGATAAAGAAGTCACAAAACAATACGATACTTATAAAGCTAAATATGGTTCAAGTTTCTCATCTGTCTTATCACAAAACAGTATGACAAAGACTAGTTTTAAAGCAGAATTACGTTCTAACTTACTTTTAAAAGCTGCTGTTAAACATTACAGTGATTTAAGTTCTACAGCTGTAGATAAGCAATGGGAAGAATACCAACCAACTATTACAGTTCAACGTATTCAAGTTGCTTCAAAATCAGATGCAGAAAAAATCATCAAACAACTTGATGAACAAAAGACTGCTAAAAAGTTAACTGACAAATTTACTGCATTAGCTAAATCAAAATCAACAGATACAACTTCTGCAAGTACTGGTGGTACTTTAGCTGCATTTAACAATACAGATACAACACTAACAGCAGAATTTAAAAAAGCTGCATTTGATTTAAAACAAGGTAAATATACAACTACACCTGTTAAAACAACAGCAGGTTATGATGTAATCTTGAGTGTTAAAAATGCTGGTAAAGGTAAAAAAGCCGATCACATTTCTGACTTAAAAGAACAAATTGTTACTGAAACTATGGCTGACTCAACTAAATTACAAAAAATTGTTGGTAAAGTTCTTAAAAAAGGTAACGTATCAATCAAAGATGATGACTTGAAAGATGTTCTTTCAAGCTACTTATCATCATCTTCTTCATCTTCAAAATAAATACATCAAAACATCAGATTATATCTGGTGTTTTTTTTTCGAAAAAAATATCTCAATGGAATTTATCCATTGAGATATTTTTCAATTTAATTATTTGTTACATTACTGTCAGCATGTGGTTTATAGAAATTTCGACCATCCATACCAAATATACGTTCAGAAAATTCGCCCTCTTCTGTATGAGCCAATGACCCTTTCAACATTTGAATTGATGCATCAATATTATCAATTTGATGTAAAACATCTGCTTCAATTAAATGAGGTTGCACTGGTGAACCATACTCTAGTAACCCATGATGCGCAAGAACAACGTGACGTAATAAAATCATGTCTTCTGTCTGAAGATCAATTTTTAATTCACCTGCTGCTTTAACAATTTCTTCATCAATTAATACAATATGCCCAATTAAATTTCCAGCTAATGTATAAGTTGTTGCCACAGAACCTGATAATTCGATTGTTTTTCCTAAATCATGTAAAATCACACCTGCGTAAAGTAATGGTGCATTAATCACATCACCATATTCGGCAACAATTGATTTAGCTAATCGCAACATTGAAAGTGTATGGTAGGCTAACCCACCAGAAAATGCGTGATGATTTTTCTTTGCAGCGGGATAACTGAAAAAATCATCATGTTTTTCGGCAATGAGATATCTTACAATTCGATTCCAATTTGGGTTTGTAATTTCAAAAATAGCTTTATTAAATTCTTCTTCCATCTCATCTTTTTTCATTGGTGCACTAACGACAAATTGACTCGGATCATTAGGTTCACCCTCTTCAGTCAATCTAATATGATAGATTTTCATCTGTGGATTATTTTGGTAAACTTCACGTTTTCCTTTTATAAAGGCAACTTTACCCGTTTGAAATTGTTCAATTGCCTCTGGCGTTGCATCCCAAAGCTTAGCGCTAATTTGGCCTGAACTATCTTCAAAATTAAATGCAATAAATTGCTTATTATTCTTTGTATTTCTAACTTCTGCACTCTTAATTAAAACAAATAATGCTACGTTTTCGTCAACTTTATATTCAAATATTTTTTTCTCTTGTGCCATGTCCATCCTCCTATAACTTAATTATTTTATCGTTATCAAATCCAGTTAATCCTGAATCATCTGCCGTTAAATAAATAATTTGAACTTTTTTACTTATTTCTCGTATTAGTTTTAAAACGGCATTTTTTCTGTTTTTATCAAAATTAACAAACCCATCATCAATAATTAATGGTAATTCGATTGATTTATTAATTGTCATGATTAAAGCAAATCTAAGTGCGATATATAGCTGCTCTGCTGTTCCTTGTGACAATTCTCCCACTTCAAATGATACCATATCAGAAGAAACGACGGTTAATAATCCTGATATATTATTTATTTGTGTAAAATGGCCTAATGTTAATAGTTCAAAATAATGATTTGCTAATTGCAACATTTGTGGCATTCTAACCCCAGAAGAGTCTTTTAATGCCTCGTTAATCCAATTAATAGTTAACTTTTGAGTTAACCATTTATCAGCTAATTCACTTAAAATTGTAACTTTTTCAGCCAACTCTTGTCGAAGTTCTGTATAATTCCCTTCTGCCTTCAAAGTCCGTAATAACGTCTGTTGATCAATAATCTCCTGATTAATGTTCATTATACTATTTTGCAATTGTTTCAATTGTTCTGTAAGCTCATCTAATTGTTCATCTAAACTTTCTTTCGTTTCAAATCTAGCAAGATTTTTTCTAACCTCCACAGGAAGCTGCTCATTAATTGTATCCAATTTAGATTTGTCTTGAACAAATTGCTTTTGTAAATCGTAATTTTTTTCAAATTGCTCAATTGACGTTAAATGATATTGCGTTAATATTTCATTAATTTGATTAGAAATATCAGCAGTCACATTATCTTCATGCTTTTGTTGTTCATTTAAATAGCCCATTTTATTTTTTATTGATTGTGATTCAGCAATTAAAGGTTGTAATTTATCATTAAAGCCTCTAATTCTAGCTAAACTATCTGCCATATCACTTTTATTTAGTGCTAGAAAACTATCAGCAAAATCTGTCTGATTCAAATAATTTTTTATCTTGTCAGTTAACGTTTTAATTTCTGCTGATTTTTGACTAATTTGATCTGTTATAGACTGTATTCGACTTAAGTCATTTTGAATTGAGAACCACTGATTCTTTGGAAAATCATCTAAAACGTATTGAATTTGATAATCCGTTAATTCAGTATCAGTTTGTCTCAATTGTTCGTCCAGTTCACCTATCTTCAATTGATTTTCATCAATTTCTGCAGTAATCATTTGTCTTTTATTTTGTATTTGCATCAGAGCATCACTACTTGATTTATCCTTAGAATTAGACTGCTTAAATACAATTATGGTATATACAACTATCATAATATCTAGTATCAATCCCATTATTTTAAACGGCATTGGTAAGATCATACTTAGTACAAATAGTATAACACTTACCCCTACTAAGATACTTTGTTGTGTAGACCATTTACTTTTTTGTACTTGATTTTTTTGATCAATTGATTGATTTAAATCTAAAATATCTTGTTTTTTCGTCAATTGCTTTTGTTCAATTTCTTGAAGTATTCGTTTATTGCTCTCTTCAGATTTAATTAATGTGACAATATTTTTAAAATCATCAGGATCAAACGCTATTGGAACTTTTCCGTTGATATTTTGATATTGCATCATTAACCGTTCTTGTTCTGTTAATAGTTGGTTTAAACTCGTCTGTTCTAATACAACTTTATCTAAATATTGTTGATTATCAGCTAATTGTTCAAATAATATATCAAAATCAACTTTATTGTTTTCATAAAAATTTATTAAATTTAATGCTGCTAAATTTTCTTTTTCATCAACTACACTCTGATTAATCGATTTTAACCTTTCATTATTTATCTTTTGTTTCTCTAGTAAATTTTGTATTTTTTGATAATTATCAACAGAAATCATAGCATCTTCATCAGTTTGTTTTAGCTTATCCGTCAACTCATTAGATTGTTCATATATTGACCAATTTTGCTTTAATTGTTCGTAGCGTTGGTAATCTTTGGTTAGATTATATTGTGTTGTTTGTAGCCCTTTAATTTGTTCCCTATTTTGATCTAACTTTTTTTGTGTCTCAACATATTCCGGAAATTTCTGTTTGGCAATATTTATTTTATTAACTAAATCATTGTATAACGCAATTTCCTTATTTAACTCAGTTACACGACCTGCTGGCTTATAGACGTGATCGGCATCTTTTTGAATTTTTTTAGTTAATTCTAACCATTCTTGACTACCAACTGCTCCCATCGTCGTTAGATACTCATTTAAATCTTCATTCGTTAAATTAAATACTTGGTTTAACGCCTGCTGATTAAATGAAAATACTTGATTGTATAAATTTTCATCGACTGGATTTAGCCATTCATGCAGCTTACTACTAGCTACTTTCATCCCATCATCACTTTTAACAATAGATACCTTGCCACCAGATTTACCTTGTGTACGAGTTAGTCGATAAGCATCGTTACCAATTAATAATTCCAACTCTCCACCATATGTGGATGAGTCTTTAGGCAGATATTGTTGGTACTTCTTTTTCGCATTTGCAAATCCAAATAACATACTCAATACGAATGCTGTTAACGTCGATTTACCTGCTTCATTCAGACCAAAAATAACCTGATTCGTTTGATTAAAATCAAACGTTTTATCATGCCACTTCCCAAATCCGTAAATTTTAACTTTAGTTATTTTCATCTATATGACCCTCTATCGCTTGATTTTCATGAAGCAATGTTTTTGAATTTTCTTGTAATTCTACTAAATGTCCCGTTTCTAATAAGTACGTATTAAGTTCCGGAATTTGTAATAATTTATCAGCGAGTTCAGTCATTCCATCATCAGTAAAAACACGTTTTGCGCTTTCTTCCCAGTATTGTTGATCAATTGATTCAAAAGCTACCTTTTTATTAATCACCGTTTTAATTTTAACAATCCAATAGTAATTATCTGGCATATGTTTTTGAATCCAAGCAGTTAATAAATCACCATTTTGAATGCGATTTACTAGGCTATCACTAAAATTATCTAAATCTGTGATTTGTATCACTATTAAATATGATTTATCTTTAGAAAAAAGTTGGCATTCAGCGTCAATCTTATCAATAGCATCTGATAGTGAATCAATTTTTGCCATTGAAATATTAACTGTTTCCCAATCAATTGTAGATGACGTTATAAATTTGGGAACCAACTTATTTCCATCACTATTCACTAGATAAAACCCTTTATCGCCTGATTCTTTACGGTGCCGACCTTGTGTATTTCCAGGATAGATAACTGGGGGTTGTTCATTCAAAATCTGTCTTACATGAATATGACCCAATCCCCAATAATCATAATTTTTCTGTAATAATTCTTTAACAGTAAATGGTGCATAACTTTCATCTGATATTGAATTTATACCCTCATTTGCCCCATGGATAAGCCCAATATGCCATTTCTCATCACCACGAACAGGATAATCAACGATTTTTGATGGTTCCCATCTATGTGCATAACTAAACCCAGTTAATCGAACTTCATCGCCATTTTTTAAAATGTGCGTCACTGTTTCAACTTCACTTGTAAATAAAGTTACATTTGATGGAAAAGTTAAATGATCTTGAGCATTATCAGAAAAATCATGGTTACCAAAACTCAAATAAACATTTATTCCGGCCTTTTGCAGTCGTTCACACTGACTAATTAACGTTGTTTGTGCCATAATACTCATCTCAGATGAATCATATAAATCCCCAACTAAACAAACAAAGTCTACTGATTCTTCAATAGCCGTATCTACGAGATTACTCAAAGCTTTAAATGTTGACTGATAAATCGAATCCATTAACTGACTTGGTACATTTTTTAATCCTCCAAAAGGACTATCTAAATGTAAATCAGCTGCATGAATAAATTTCATCTTCCCACTCCTTTATAAAAAAAAACCTGGTACAAAACATAATTGCTTTGCTTCCAGGATTTTTATTCGAATTAATTATGATATAAATCTTGTATTGGTTTTGTGATAATTGAATTAACTTCATTCATAATTTCACTTAAAACTTGTTCTTTAACCATTAAATCTTTGATTGTATCAAAATCACCGATTTTTTCTGAAAGATTATGAGCATTTTCAAGTTCTTCGTCTGTCATTTCTTCACCATTCATTTGTTTTTGTTGCAAAGACATTTGAATTGTTTGAAATTCTTTAAATAATTTATATGCAATTTCATCTTCTTGCATTTTTGTATAAGCTGATTTCAAAGCCTTATATTCTTCCGTTTGACTAAGATCTTGACTCATTTGGTTCGCTGTATCATAAATATTAACAACCATTTCTGATTCCTCCAATAATAATTTATATTAACTTAATTAGTGTATCATTTTTATCCATAATTTGCATTGATTTGTTCTAATTTCCAAACATCCCATTAATACTATCACTGAGCCATTTTTGGGCTTTTTTAGCAGAATCAGATAATTTATTTTTTATTTCATCTGTTTGCTTTTCTACTGATTCTAAAATACCATCTCCACTATCATTTGAACCGGTATTATTTGCTAAAGTAGTAGCAGATTTCGTTGAGAAGCTTGTCTGAGCAGTATTAGGTAATATACCTGACATTTCGCTTTTAAATAAGGAATCAACGATATCCCCACTTGAATTTCTTAGGTAATGAGTATCATCAGTTTGATCAAAACCAACCCATGTTGCGACAGTAATGTCTGGTGTATATCCAATAACCCACTGATCTTTCGTCCCATCTGTAGAACCTTTTTTAGCCTCTGTACTTCCCGTTTTACCAGCAACTGTATATCCAGCTGGGACAGCAAGTTCGCCAGTTCCTCCAGTTTCAAAGACACCCATCATCATACTTGTCATCGATTTAGCTACCTTACTACTCATAACTTTAGTTTCACTATTGTCTGAATTATTAACAATCGTTTTACCAGAAGCATCAACAATTTTAGTAATAAAATGAGCCTTTTTTTGAATACCACCATTAGCAAACGCAGTATATGCACTAGCCATTTCGTAGGGTGAGACACCAGTAGTTAAACCACCCAAAGCTAAATCTAAGTTTTTGTCCGAACTTTTAACCGGTATACCAAATTTTTTAACAGCATCGTATCCTTTATCAACACCAATTTTATTTAACAACCACACAGCTGGCGCATTTTTACTAAGTGCCAATGCCTTATACATTGGTATTTTACCTGCATATTGATTGTCGTAATTATTTGGTGAATAATTATTTGATCCATATGATTGTTTTTTATCTTTTAATTCAGAATCATAAAAATAGCCATCTTCTAAAGCAGGCATATATACGGCAATTGGTTTTAGTGTTGACCCCGGTTGGCGGTTAATCTGAGTCGCTCGATTATATCCCCTAAAAACGTGTTTACCTCGTCCACCAACAACTGCTGTCACACCACCATTCGTTGAATTAATAGCAATTGATCCACCCTGAGCTTTTGTCCCATCATCAGCATCCAAAGGGAACAAGGTAGAGTTATCAAATGATGTTTGCATAGCTTCTTGATGGGTCTGATCCATCGCCGTATAAATTTTATAACCACGATTCATAATATCTGATTCAGTTAACCCATAATTTTTAATTGCTTCACTAATAACGGCATCAAAATAATAAGGATATTTATAACCTGATTGATAATCGTACGTATCATTTAATGTAATACCCGTCTGCTTAGCACTTGATAATTCTGCACTAGAGATTTTTTTATTTTCATACATAACATTCAGAACAACATTACGCCTTTGTTTAGCTGCAACAGGATGATCTATCGGATTATATGCCCCTGGCGATGTTAACATACCCGCAATAACTGCAGCCTCACTAACAGTTAAATCTGAAGCACTTTTTCCAAAATATTTTTTAGAGGCATCTTGAACACCCCAAACGCCATTACCAAAATATGCATTATTTAAGTACATCGTTAGAATGTCTTTTTTTGAATATACTTTTTCCGTTTCAATTGAAATAAATATTTCTTTAGCCTTACGACTATAAGTTTGCTCCTGTGACAAGAATGCATTTTTAACAAGTTGTTGCGTTATAGTACTTCCGCCACCACTAATTGCACTACTTCCAGTTAATCGATTTTTAACCAATGAAACCACAGAACGTGCCATCCCTTTGATTGAAAATCCATATTCATGATAAAAATTACGATCTTCTGATGACAGTACAGCATTTTGAATATTGGGTGAAATCTTATTTAATGAAACGTAAGTACCCTTTTGAGAGTATAACGATCCTGCTTTATCGCCATCTTTATCAAAAACCTCAGTTGATTGTTGTAAAGCAGCTTTTAACCCACTAACATTTGTTGTTTTGGCTACATAAGTTAAATACGCACTCGAACCTAAAATAATTGCTAAAATAAAAATAGTCAACCATTTCCAACCATGCACAAATTTCCATCCCTGTCGAAACCAATTTTTAAATTGAATTAGATGTATTACAAACCAATTTTCATTTTTAGTTCTTTTATTTTCATTTTTCATTAGTTGTCCCCATATTTAATCTTAATATCATTTATTATTTTACCATAGCAATATTATAAAAAGTAAATTAGCCTTTTTATTATGATATTTTTAAATATTTAAAAAAAGACTAAGAAATGTAGATGTTATCTACTCCTTAGTCTCACAGTATTTTAAATTAAATTATCTGGATTTGCGTGTTCAGTAAAAATATCATAGACACGTTGTGCGGCCTGCTCATCTGAACTAATAATCATAATTGTATCATGTCCCGCAACAGTTCCAACAATATCCGGGAAGCCAAAATCATCGATAATTGCTGCCAGTAAATTACCGTTACTTGGAATCGTTTTAACAACATTCATAAATTGGATTTTAGTAATATTAGTAACGACTTCAAAAATAATTTCAAATAAATGAACTTCTTCACTTAAATTACCTGACTTAAAAATTGCGTATCTCAAATCACCTTGTTCATCTTGAGCTTTAACAATTTTCATTTCACGAATATCTCTAGAAATAGTCGCTTGAGTCGCCTTAATATTCACATGTTCCAATTCTGAAATCAAATCATCCTGCGTTGCAATTACTTTTTTATTAATTAACTGTTCAATTTTAGCTTGACGTATCTCTTTCTTCATAAGAATCCCTCTTTGAATGAGTATTTATTCTTAGTATAGCAAAAGAAATATGAATACTGAAATAATACGCTTAATTTAGGACGATTTTATTCATTTTATTGAATTTTGATTCAAATATAAGCATACCTGAATCTCTAATAATATAACCATCTAACACTAATTTCTGAATAACTCGTCCAACGGTTTCACGCCGCGTTCCACTAATCGTCGCAATATCTTCATGTGTAATCACATATGGGATTCGCAGACTATTCTCACCATGTTTATCGGCTAGATTCTCACTTAAATACTGTAACACTTGTGTTATCCGGGTTGTTGTATTACTACATACGGTTCTTAACCTTAACACTTCTGAACAATTTAAAATATTATCAATTTGCCCAAATAAGTACGCAGAAACTTCATAATGTGTTTTGATTAAATTCTCAATAAGTTCAACAGGAATCTTAGCGACCGTCGCTAGTGTAGCAGCACGACTTGAAACAGTATAATATTCACTCTGTAACATTCCACCAATTGGAAATATTTGTTTCGATGTAACATACATATAATTTTGAAAAATACCAGCTCGATCACCACGTTCAATTTTAACTAATCCATCCAAGACAACATAAATAAAATCACGTTTATCATTCATATCAAAAATAGTATTTCCTTTTAGAAATCTTTTAAATGTAATTTGTTCAAAACAAGCTCCTTGTTCATCCTCACTTAAACAACCAAACAACTCATGGTCAGAAAATTCTGATCGATACCTTTGTCTTTCTTTTTCTGTAATCATCCCTTTACTCCCTTAATACCTATATTTATGATATATAACTATCAACACTATCAGATTAAATATAGAATGTCGATTTATTTTTTCGGATTTTGGAGACCCTGGTTTATTTTTTTGATTCACTGATAGCTCTAAATCATTAATCTAACAGTACCAAAATGATAAAAATAAACTGGTCGTATTCGCACATCCATTTTGTGTTCAAACGCACAATCATCGTTAAAAAGTACATCTAACAATATTTAGATAAAATAAAAAAGTTAACAATTAAGTCAACTTTTTTATTAATTACATTTCTTTTGGTGCATTTACGCCTAATAATCTTAATGATTCTGTTAAAACGACGCTCACACTTTGAACGAGTGCTAAACGAGCTAATTTTTGATCATCTTCAACTAATATCTTTGAATTTGCATAGTATTTATTAAATGCTCTTGATAAATGAATAGCGTATTTAGCAATTACTGATGGTTCATATTCTTTAGCTGCACGTTTAATTATTTTAGGGAAGTCACCAAGTAACTTAATTGTATCCCATGCAGCAGGATCAGAAAGTTCATTGTTACTTTCACTAATTGAAACATCACCCGCTTTACGAATAATACTTTGTGCTCTAGCATTTGAATATTGGACATAGGGACCTGTTTCACCTTCAAAACGAACAACTTCTTCTAAAACAAAATCAAAATTATTCATACGTTCATTCTTTAAATCATGGAAAATAACAGCCCCAACACCAACATCTTTAGCAACTTGTTCAGCATTTGGTAGGTCAGGATTTTTATCTTGAATTTGTTTTTTAGCAAGGCTTGTAGCATCATCTAAAACTTCTTCAAGTAAAATAACACGTCCTGAACGAGTCGATAATTTCTTACCACCTTGTGTGATTAAGCCAAATGGAATGTGGTGCATATCATCTGACCAATCATTACCCATTTCCTTTAACACAGCCTTTAATTGTCTAAAATGGTTAGCTTGTTCATTTCCGACAACATACAATGACTGTACAAAATTATACGTCCGTTTACGGTAAATAGCAGCAGCTAAATCACGAGTAATATATAAAGTTGCCCCATCTGTTTTTTGAATCAAGGCAGGGTTTAAATCGTATTTTTCAAGATCAACAATTTCTGCGCCTTGGCTTTCTTTTAACAAATTTTTATCTTTTAACATTGTCACAACTTCGCCCATTTTATCATTATAAAAGGCTTCCCCTTTAAATGAATCAAATTGGACACCCAGCATATCATAAATTTTATTGAAAGCTGATAATGATTCTGCACGGAACCAAGTCCAAAGTTCGATTGCTTCTTCATCGCCATCCTCGAGCTTTTTAAACCATGCACGAGCTGCAACATCTAACTCTGGATTTTCTTCTGCTTCTTTATGGAAACGAACGTAGTATTCAAGTAATTTATTGATAGGATCAGCTTTAACTTCTGCTTCACTACCCCATAATTTATAAGCAGTAATTAACTTACCAAATTGAGTTCCCCAATCGCCTAAATGATTAATTTTAATTGGATTATAATTAATTTTAGCCAAGATGTTTGCAATTGAATTACCAATCACAGTTGAACGTAAATGTCCCATTGAAATAGGTTTAGCAATATTGGGTGATGACATATCAATTGGTACGTTACCATCATGACCAATATCAGATGCGCCATACTCACTGCCATTTGAAAGCACTTGTTCAATAATATCTTGACTAAATGCAGCCTTATTCAAGAAAAAGTTAACATATGGCCCAACTGCAGCAACTGACTCAAATTGACTTTGATCAATTTTCTCTACTAAGTCTTTAGCAATCATCTGAGGTGCTTTTCTAAATGCTTTAGCTAATGCAAAAGCTGGAAATGCATAATCCCCCATATCAGAACTTTTTGGTATTTCAATTTTGGCAATAATTTCTTCTTCAGTAAGGTTTCCATCAACGATAGCAACCAATGCTTGTGCAACTTGTTGTTTATAATTCATTATCCATTCCTCCTAAAATTGTATAAAAAAAGCCCCTTACAAATAATTATGTAAGAGACGAGAATTCCCGCGGTACCACTCTAATTGATTAATATCCACTCAAAATATTCAGTTATTTCTAAAAAGTACGATTCAACTAACGCTTTTATCTAGCTTCCATCAACCTAGACTTGCTTTAAAATTAATTAGTTTACTAGCTTTTATCATCGAATTTATAGTTTGATTGTAACAAATTAATATTATAAAAGATAGTGTTTTTAGAATTTAGGTTTGCTTTTGGTGAAATATTTCTTTACGACATCCCTTGAATCTGTCAATCTTGTAACATTATCATCAAAATGAATTGATACAAAAGAATAATACACAAGATCGACTGCATATAATTGAGCAATTAAAGAAGTAGTCGCTGCACTTCTGAATTTTTTATTTTCTTCACTATCGTCATGTTCTAAAATAATATTAGCTAATTTGGCCAATGTACTTTTTTTATTATGTGTTAAAACGATAACTTTTATTTTTTGTCGATTTGCAAGATTTGCTAACTTAATTGCATCCGTATTTTCCCCTGAATTTGATATCAAGAATAAAGTTGTTCCTTCTTTTAGTTGCGATAATCCAACGGCAATTAGATGTGTATCAAGTGTTTCTATAACAGACTTACCAACTCGAATAAATTTTTGTTGGAAATCTTTAGCTACAATTTCTGATGCTCCAATTCCATACGCATAGATTATTTTTGACTCTGCAATAACCTTCGCAGCATTAACGACTTCCTCATCTAATGTTTTATTTGATTCCTCAATCGTATGTTGTATCCGCATGGTTAATTTTTGTTGTGTCGTCACTAAATCATCTTTAGGATTAATTTCCTCGAGCATTGATTTATCATCTTGGATTTCTGCTGATAATTCTAATTTTAATCCTGGAAAACCAGTATCACTAATACTTTTTCCAAATCGCGTTATTGCTGCAGTGCTGACACCTACCACCTCTGCCATACTCTGTGTACTCATTCTTATTACTTTCTGAGGGTGCTCTAAAATAAACCGTGCTATTTTTCGCTCTACCTTTGTGTATTTATCCATATTTGCTTGTATTGTGTACAAATAATTACCCATACTTCTTACCTCTTTTTATGGTATGTCTTATGCTTCTGTCTCAATCATAGCATCTTTTGGAATACCAAAAAAGAATGTTAAAATAAATCCGCCCGCATATGCCGCAAGCAATCCAAGAATATACCCAATCCAGTGTCCATTACTTATTAAAGGTATCAATGCTACCCCAGAAGGTCCTATTGCAATAGATCCAATATGACCAATCCCACCAATCACCGCTCCACCGATTCCGCCACCAAGACAAGCAGTAATCATTGGTCGTCCTAAAGGTAGTATAACCCCATAAATTAATGGTTCCCCAATTCCTAGAAATCCGACTGGTAGAGCGCCTTTAATTAAATTTGTTAATTTTTTATTTTTACGACAACGAACCCATAATGCAATTGCTGCCCCTACTTGTCCAGCTCCTGCCATTGCTAAAATTGGCAATAATAATGTTGATCCAGACTTAGCAATCATTTCAAGATGAATAGGTGTTAAAATTTGATGTAATCCTAACATTACCATTGGTAAGAAAAAAGTCCCTAAAACAAAACCAGAAAATGCACCACCAACTTCTAAGACCCAGTTAATTGATGTAACTAAAGAATTCGAAACAACCCCAGCAACTGGCATTACTAAGAAAATTGTCATCATTCCAATAACAAATAATGATATTGTCGGTGTTATAATAATATCTAAAGAATCCGGAATCCATTTATGCAATCTTTTTTCTAAAATAGCTAATACCCACACTGCAAAAATAACACCAATAATTCCACCCTGTCCAGCACTTAGTGCCTGACCGTTAAAGATATTATGGAGAGGTGCTTCAGGGGTTACCCCACTCAGCAAAGTGACAGCGCCGATAACACCACCAAGTCCTGGAGTGGCACCAAATTCACTGGCACTATTTATCCCTACATAGATAACTAAATAACTGAAAACACCATTTTTAATAACATTTAAAACTGCAATAAAATCTGTCCAGCTCGAACTTAAATCCCCTGCAACCATCATATTTCCAAGGACAGCAGCCAATCCACCAATCAATCCTGCTCCAACAAATACAGGAATTAGTGGAACAAAGATATTTGAAATTGCTTTAAGCACCTTTTTTATTGGCGTTTGCTTTTGTTTAGCTTTATGTTCTGCTTTTACTTTAGCAGCTTTGCTCTCAACCAATTCTTTATCAGTCATTTGAGTTGATTGTACTACGTTCTTCAAAGGGAAAGGTTCGCCTAATTTAACCCCTACTTGTCTTACCATTTCATCTGCAACTTTGTTGACTGTACCAGGTCCAACTACCACTTGCAAAGTATCATCTTCAACAACACCCATGACACCATCGATATTTTTCAATTTTTCAATATCTACTTTATCTTCATCCCTAATTGTCATCCTAACTCGAGTCATACAATGAATTAATTTTTCAACATTGTCTGGCCCCCCTACATTATCATAAATTTCATTTGCAATTTTTTCGATTTTTTTGTCTGCCATAATTTAACCCCTCCAAATATTTTATTTGATTGCTTCCCTAACAAAACCATGAGCCTTCTTTAATTTTTCTTTAGCTTGATTCAAATCGTTATCCGTTAGAATCATAACTATTGCAAGTTTGACATCATGTTCAGCTAATTCAAATGTTAATTTTGCTTGTTCATAACTTACTCCAGTTGCATCCATAATAATATGCTTTGATCTTTCAACTAATTTTTCATTCGTTGGTCTAACATCGACCATTAAATTTTTATATATTTTTCCAATTCCAATCATCGAAATTGTCGACAACATATTTAATACTAATTTTTGTGCCGTTCCTGATTTTAAACGAGTAGACCCAGTCAATATCTCTGGTCCCACTTCAATCTCAATAGCCGTATCAGCATGCCGTCCAATAATTGATTCCTTATTGCAAGCCAGACTTATTGTGTTCGCACCAAGATGTTTAGCGTAGTCAAGACCCCCAATAACATATGGTGTTCTACCACTTGCTGCAATTCCAACTACTGTATCTAATTTTGTTAAACAAATATTTTCCAAATCCAACTTACCCAATTCGTTTGAATCTTCGGCACCTTCAACTGCCACAGTCATTGCTTTCATACCACCAGCAATCAATCCTTGCACCATGCTAGGATTTGTTCCAAATGTTGGTACACATTCAGCAGCATCTAAGACACCTAATCTACCACTAGTTCCTGCACCCATATAAATTAAACGGCCTCCACTATTAAATGATTCAATAATTTTACTAACTGCTTCATTAATTTGCGATAACTCTTTTTCTACGCTTTTAGGAACTGTCATATCGGCTTCATTCATTATTCTTGCAACTTCAGAACATTTTAACTCATCTAAATTCATAGTTTGTTCATTTCTAGTTTCCGTTACTAATTTTGTAATATCCATATTTTATCCCTCTTTTATAATTGTATTATTAAATATTATTTTTTGTTTTGCTCCTATATAGTCAATTAAATCCAAGTCTGTCCTTTTAACTGTACCAATTTGGTTTACTTTTTTATCAATTGGTAAATTATTTTTCACTATCTGTATTTCTCCAGTATATCTCCCATATAACATATTATCTTGCGTTATAGTACCTCTCGTTCGAGCATCTTCATTATTTATTGGTTCAATAGTGAATTGATTTCTTATCCGACTTTCTTCTAACCTTACAACATCCCTAGCCACGTCAGCACGATTATGCCATGCTATATTATCAAGTTCATGCGAACTACTTTCAATATCTATTTCTATACTTTGATTAGTAAAATAGTTAACTATCTTACTAATTGTTCTTTGTGAAACTCGCGGATCACCGATATAAACGTCATCAGTATAATTATTCTCAATTAAATCTATCATTGCAGCCAATACATTGTAATTTCGATGTTTTTCTAATGTTGGTAATCCCTTTCCAATTGGCCCTCTAAATATTTTATCTCCTGCCACAAACGCCATCGTAGTAAATCCTGATTTTTTTAACCAATGATTCTTATTTTTTAACCATTCGTCATCTAATCCCGTATCTGGTCGAGGATAATAATTATGCCATGCTTCAATATTCTTAAAATTTGCATGATTATCAACTAGTTGCTTAATATCCAGCTCTGAAATCGTACTAGCATTTAATCCAATATCTATATTATTTGATAATTCAGCTATTTTTTCCATACTAATCCCATAATCAATTCTTAAACCAGTAATTCCAGCAGTTTTCAAATCAAATTCCAATAATTTTAAACTTTTTTCTGAAATATCAACCATTAATTTCAAGTTATTTTCAAGACATAAATTCCCCAAAGTTTTTAATTCATCAATAGTTTTTTTTCTATCTTCTTCAGGAATATGTAATGAAGTAAAAATACCCTTAAATCCTGATTTACGCATTACTTCAATATATTTTTTTGTATCATCGTCAATCTTATCACCTAAATAAATTGAAAAACCCAACATAATATCTCCTCCATTCATAAAAGAAAGCGTTATCATTAACTGGTTACATCATACCTTGAATGATATAAAATTACAATTAAATATATTTATTTTTTGTTTTTTTTGTTACTTTATATCTTAATTTAAAATAAAAAATCTTTCAAGAATACTTTATATAAAGTATTCTTGAAAGATTTTTTCACTGTTTTATTCAAATACAAATTGATTATTATAAAGTTCAGAATAGAATCCTTTTTGATCCAATAATTCTTGATGGTTACCTTGTTCAATAACCTTACCGTCCTTCAGAACAACAATTTTATCAGCATCTAATATTGTTTTCAAGCGATGTGCGATTACAAAACTAGTACGCCCTTGAATAACTGTATCCATTGCTTTTTGAATTTTAGCTTCTGTCACTGTATCAACATTAGAAGTCGCTTCATCCAAAATTAATAACGTAGGATTAGTTAAAATTGTTCTTGCGATACTAATTAATTGTTTTTGGCCAGTTGAAAACACAGAGTTTTCATCCGATACTGTCGTGTCATAGCCATTTTCTTGACTCATAATAAAATCATGAATATTAGCTTGCTTAGCGGCAGAAATCATATCTTCATCTGATGCTTCAGGTTTACCAAAGACAATATTATCACGAATTGTTCCTGAGAATAATACACTTTCTTGAAGAACTATCCCAACATGATCACGAAGACTTTGAAGTTCAAGATCCTTAACATTTACGCCATCAAATTCAACTGAACCACCTGTAACATCATAGAATCGATTCAATAAATTCATAATTGTTGTTTTACCTGAACCAGTTGGTCCGACTAAAGCTACCATTTCACCTTTATCAACATTAATTGATACATCATGTAAAATTTCTTTATTAGCATTATAACCAAAATTAACATTTCTTAACTTAACACCATTTGTTAGACCCGTTAATTTTTGCTTATCAGTTGAGTTGACCTCATCTGGTTCATCAAACATTTCATTCAGTCGACTAGCACCTGTAATAGCAAGTTGGAACATACTATACAATGAAGAAATTTGTGATATTGGTTGGTAAAATTGTTGTGAGTATTGAACAAACACGACAACTAGTCCTAAAGCCGTTGTACGGCCCATATCACCGTTCAGTGCTAACCAGCTACCAAAGAAGATAACAATGGCTGTATTAACCAACGAGAGGCCATTCATAACTGGGAAAAGCATCCCTGAATAGACTTGTCCTTTAAACGTTGCTTTACGAACATTTTCGTTATATGGCAAGAAACCATCAATAGCTTCTTTTTGAAGCCCGTTAGTAATTACAATTTTTTGACCACTAATTTTTTCATTAATATAGCCATTTAATTTTCCAACTTCTTTTTGTTGTATATCAACATACTTACGTGTTTTAGAAATTAAAATGACCGCAAGAAGTAACGCGATAGGCGTTGAAGCAATCGTAACCCAGGCAAGCTGAACATTCTGTTGAAACATCATAATGATAATCCCAATCATTAGAGCAATATTACTCATAATTTGTCCTAAGGCTTGATTCATTGCGTTCGAAATATTATCCAAATCACTTGTAAAACGACTTAAAATATCCCCATCTTTATGTGAATCAAAGAATCGAATTGTCATTTTTTGTAATTTTCCAAATAGCCCTTTTCGCATTCTATTTGTCGAGTTTCCTGTAATGAACGTGACAATAATATTTGAGAAAAACATTGCTACAATTGAAAAAATATAAAATAAGAATAACATCCACAATGAGCTAACAAAATTTCCTTTATCACTCACTCCTTTTGTTAAACCAATTACGTAGTCTGCCAATGCCGTAATTGCTTTTCCCATATACACAGGTGCTTTTACCTGGAAGTATGTCGATGCAATAATTGCAACAGTCATAACTGTAAAACCTAATTTATAGCTTTTCAAGTAGTGGAAGAAGAATGCCATCGATCTATTCATATCTTTCATTAGACAGTCTCCTTTCCTTTTTGAGTGTTATAAATTTCTTGATAAATTTGACTATTTTCAACGAGATCTTTATGTGTCCCCTCGCCAACTAATTTACCGTCATCCATAACAAAAATACGATCCGCATTAATCACAGATGAGATTTTTTCGGCAATAACAAATGTTGTTGTCTCTTTCAATTCATTATTTAATGCTTTTTGGACTAATTTTTCTGATTGAGCATCAAGTGCTGATGTTGAATCATCTAAAATTAAGATTTTAGGTTTACCAATAACACCACGCGTAATTGATAAACGTTGTTTTTGACCACCTGAGAAGTTAGCTGAACGTTCTTCAACCTCTGCATCATAACGTTCTGGTAATCGATTAATAAATTCTGATGCCTGAGCGATTTGACTGGCCATATCCATATCTTTCTCGTTGGCATCTTCTTTACCTTGACGTAAGTTGTCTGCGATTGTGCCAGAAAATAGGATAGCCTTTTGTAAAACAAATGCTACTGTTTTACGAAGCGATTTTTCATTAACATCCTTTAAATTCTCACCACCAACTTTGATCATTCCTTCTTGGGGATCAAATAATCGTGGAATCATTTGGGCTAAAGTTGATTTACCTGAACCAGTTGCACCAACAATTCCTATCATTTCTCCAGGTTTAACATCAAAACTAACATGTTTAAGTGTTGGTTTATCATCGCCTTCATATGAGAATGAGACATCTTCAAAACTAACAGATCCCGATAAATCTTCCTCTGGAACATCTTGGTAATAAATATCTGGTTCTTCATCTAAAATTTCGCGTAGTCGTTTAATTGAAACCATTGCACGAGCACTAAACGTCATCATCATTCCACCAATAATAATGGCAAACATGATTTGCATTAAATAATTAACAAACGAAGTAATAGCTGTAACTGTACTTGGATCTGCTTTAGCTAAATCACCTACAAAATAAATTGCGGCAACGACAGCCATATTTCCAATTAATGTAAATGCTGGAATTAAAACAGCAAATAGAGTTCCAACATAGATATTTTGTGCATTTAAATCATCTGAAACCTTATCGAAACGTTTTTCTTCATTTTTTTCTTGATTAAATGACTTAACAACACGCACACCCATCAAGTTTTCTTTGGCTAACTCATTTACTCGATCAATTAAGCCTTGCATTAACCCAAAATGGCGTCCCATGCGACCGAAAGTTAACATTGAAATACCTAACACGCAGACAATTAAAATAACAATAATCCACCATAAATCCGCAATTGTATTCATAGCTAAAATGAATGCACCGATAAATAAAATGGGCACTCGAATTAATGTCTGTAAAATTGTCATAATTAACGTTTGAATTTGGGTAATATCATTGGTTAAACGAACCACAATATTCCCTGCTTGGAATCGTTCAATATTACTGAAAGAAAATGTTTGAATCTTTCTAAAAGCAGTTTCACGAATATCTGCACTCATTGATTGTGCTACTTTTGCTGATAGAATTGTATTCACAACACCTGCCAACAATCCAATAACAGCAACTCCAATCAAGTACAAACCAAGTGTCGTGATTTTATCACCCTGGTCCTTTAAAATAGCATCAATTACTTTTTGTAACAATTTAGGTTGCCACAATGTTGAAATTGCCATGATAACCACCATGACGACTGCCCAAAAAATATCTACCCGATACTTTTTAGCATGTTTTAATAAAATATCCACTTTTTTCCCCCTCAATTCTGTCCAGTTCCATGTTTTTTTATACAAAAAAACTAATATCAGTTACTAAACTTAGCAAAAATAACGCTTAATTGCAATCATTTTGACTAATTATATTCTATTTAGTCAGTTAAAATTTACAAAAAAAAACCAAGATTAAATATCTTGGTTTCAATATAATTATCTTATTCATTTTTAAGCGGGCGACGAGAATCGAACTCGCGACATCAGCTTGGGAAGCTGGAATTTTACCACTAAACTACGCCCGCAGAACGTTGATTAGTATAGCATATTTCCGTACTTTTGTCATAACTAATTAAGCATGTTTATTTTCAGCCTTTTGTTCAAAATCTAAACGTCTCAAATTTTGTACAGCCTTCATATATGAATAAATCAGTACAATACATGACCCACCCCAGGCTAATGGATTTGCAAAACAAGCTCCTGCATACCCAAAAGCACCAGCTAAAAAGATAGCTGCAAATGATCTCATCAGTAATTCTACAACTCCAGCAACTGTTGGTACGATGCTTTGTCCCAGTCCCTGTAACGTGTATCTAATGACAAACAGTACTGACAAAAGTAAGTAAAATGACCCATTAATATTAAAATAAACCTGCGATAATGCAACAACTTTTGGTGCATTATTTCCAACAAACAGTGTAACTAATTGTTGTCCAAATAAAATAACTAAAAGACTTGCAACGATACTGAATGTTCCAGACATTAATAGACACTTTTTTACACCATCTAAAACACGACCATATTTTTTTGCGCCATAATTTTGGGCAGTAAAAGTTGCCATCCCAATTCCAAATGACATCATTGGTTGTGTTGATAATTGATCAATCTTAGACGCTGCCGTGGTACTGGCAACTGCTGTCGTTCCTAAACCGTTTAAAGCTGACTGTAGCATAATTGCACCAATCGCAATTATTGAAGCTTGAAAGGCCATTGGTAGAGCCACATAAAGGTGTTGGTTAACATCTTTCATCGTGATTTCTCTAAAATGGTGTCGACCAATATGTAAGACGGGAATTTTTCGATAAATGTAAATTAAACAGAATACAACGGAACATGATTGCGCAATAATAGTTGCAATACCAGCGCCAGCAACTCCCCAATGAAATACCAAAATAAATAATAATTCTAAACCAACATTAATAATGCTGGCAAAAATTAAAAAGTATAATGGCGTGCGACTATCCCCTAGCGCCCTAATAATATTAGATAAAATATTAAATGCCATTGAAGCAAATATTCCACCAAAAATGATACTAATAAAAGTTTGTGCATCATCAAATATTTCTGGTGGTGTCTTCATAAGTGTTAAAATATCTTTTACAAAAAACAAACTAACCGCTGTTAAAATTACCGTTGCAATTAGACTAATCAAAAGTCCCACTGCAAAGCTTTTTCTAACACCACGATAATCTTTTGCCCCAAATCGTTGTGCCGTAATAATAGATAAACCTGCAGTTAACCCTTGTGCAAATCCAATAATCAAAAATTGAATACTCCCGGTCGAACCAACTGCAGCTAGTGCATCCACGCCTAAAGTTTGTCCAACAATCAACGTATCAGAAATACTATATAATTGTTGAAATAAATTACCAACCAATAATGGTATAGTAAACATAAAAATTAATTTTGCTGGATTACCCGATGTTAACGATCGCAAATAAGACCCTTCTTTTCTTTATATTTATTTAATTCCTTTTTCATTCAATAATAAAATAAATGCTTTTTTAAAGTTAGCCCTATCCTGGTTTGAAAAGGCGCTTGGACCCTTCGTACGTTGACCTGATTTCCTTGCCATTGCACTTAAATATCTTGAATCCAACATACTATCGATATTGGTATCTGTATATTCAAATCCTTTATGATGCATCACAATCACACCTTTTGGTAATAAAAGAGAAGCTAGTCCGTAATCTTGTGTAATCACAACATCTGATTTTTCAGCTAACTTTACAATTCTATAATCTGCCGCATCTGGACCTTGATCAACATAGCTAACCGAAACATTTTCAGGATACTTTTTAGTTGAGAAATGTGGCGTACTTGTAATTAGCAACACACTGATATTCCGTAGTTCGGCTTCAGCTATAACTTCATTTTTCACAGGAGACGCATCCCCATCAATAATAATTTTCAAATTAACCACTCTCATTCCTAGTAAAAAAACTTCCAAGGAATAACCTCTTGAAAGTTTTATTTAGCTTCTGGTTTTAATAATGCATTAATTGCTGGAATTTGACCTAAGCTATCTATCGCATTACTTGGCATAACAACTGTATTTGCGTCACTCTTGGCCAATTCTTTAAAAGCCTCAATATTTTGGCTAACAAAATAACCATTACCAACTTTATTTAATGATAAATTAACTGCATCTATTCGGTATGCTTCAGCATCGGCCGTCTTTTTAACTGCTTCAGCCTTTGCTTGGGCTGAATTAACCCATGCATCATTATCAGCTTTATTTTTTAGTGCAACTGATTTACTGTAACCTTCTGCTTCAGCAACAGTAGCATCACGATTTCTAGCGGCTTTCAATAACTTATTCATTGAATCTTGAATTTCAACTGAAGGTTTTACTGTATCAATATTAATTCGATCAACATTTAATCCATAACCAGCTGTCACATTAGAAATTTCGCCAAACAAACCGCGATTAATTTCTTGCGTTCCATTCAAAACTTCATCTAACATTTTATTACCAATGATGCCACGCAAAGAGGCACGTGTATCTTGAATCATACTACGAACAGAGTCTTCATTTTTAAACACAAAATCTTGGATGTCAGTAACGTGATACTTCAATGAAATTTTAACTTCAATTTCAGCATTATCTTTTGTAATCACAACTTGTTTATCAAGATCTAAAGGTTGTTGTGCCGTACTAACACGAATTACTGAAGAAATAAATGGTTTAATAAAATGTAAGCCTGGAGCTAATGTTGTTTCATATTTTCCTAAAGTTATAACAACACCTTGATGCGGTTGTCTAATAATTCGGATAGTTGCTGGTAAAATCATGACCAATAATATAACAATAATAATAACGACTAAAAGTCCCAACATAATAATTTAACCACCTTTATATTTTTTTAACGTCTAACCCTTCAACATGTGTTTTAATGATTCGAACAACATCTCCACTTACTAATGTTTCATCACTAAAATAATGATAGTAGATACCAAAAAACTCGACCGTGCCATGAATATTTTTACTGTCAATTGTAAATTCCCGGTTAAGCAACCGCTCGTCAATAATTGATTTTCTATCCATATGAAAGCACCTCCATTTGTCATCTTTAAACGTATCTCATTTACGTCATAAAATCAATCAATTTCATTATCAAAAGTAAAATCATTTCGATCTAAAATAGTCACTTTTTCAATATGCTTTTCAATCTGTTTACTTTCAGGCGGTAATTGTAAATAATCACCATATAAACGGCTTAAAATTGCATCATATGCCCTTAAAATAGTTACCGTAAGGTTCTCAAAAGGAACTTGAATCACGGCTGCTAATTCCTTTTCTGATAGTAATTCTTTTTCATATGAGTATTGTGAAGCTAAATTTTTATATTCTGAAATGGTGTCATCTTGATTATAGGTTCTTACTAGTTCGTCTCTTTTTTCTTTATACTCTTTGGTTTTACGACTTTGATCAGGTTGTAATTTTCTAATCTTTGCGTTAATTTCAGTATCCATTAAACGATAATTGCTCAATAAAAGAATTTTCGCGTTAAGATATCGATATTTTGATTGTTGAATAGATCGTTCGACATCACCTGTTGGGACTTTATCAAAAGGAAAAATATCTACAAAAACACCTTTTCTAGCGTCATTAATATTTCTTTTCTCTTCAACATGAATAGATTCATCAAGTAGTTTTGCATATCCAAATGCATAGTTTGGATCACTTTGATCAGTTTGTAGAAAATAATAAGGCTGGCTAATCTCTTGGGGAGCGATTTGTAAGAATCGATCGTAGTCATCCCTTACCATTCCAATATCGACATCATCATCCCATGGAATAAACCCTTGATGTCTGACCGCACCTAATAAACTGCCACCAATCATAAAATACTTTATATTATTTTTTTGACAAATTTCAACGACTTCCCGGATTAAATCTAATTCTACCTTGTGTAATTCTTCAATTTTCATTTTTACCACCTTAAATCGTCTTATTCTTTCTTCAATTGTACCAAATTTAACTCTGAATACGAAAATTATTTAATTTTTATTAAGCTAATCCTTTTTCATTACTTTATTTCTTTGGCTCATGATATGCTTTAATTATTAAATAAAAGGGGTGCCTAAATGCAAGAAACCATAATTGACTTAATCGGCCAACATGGCTATCTAGGTGTTGCGTTACTGATCACCATTGAAAACATTTTCCCACCAATTCCTTCTGAAATCATTTTAACATTTGCAGGTTTTATGACGCTCTCAAGTTCTCTTACACCAATTGGTTTAATTATTTCTGCCACTATTGGGGCGACTATCGGGGCTTTAATCTTATATTCGATCGGTCGCTTTTTAAGTACAGAACGTTTAAATCAATTTTTCGCCAGTAAGTATGGTTCTTGGCTTGGTCTAAAACCTATCCATATTGAAAAAGCGACTGAATTTTTTGTAAAATATGAAAATCGTGCTATTTTCATAGGCCGTTTTGTTCCCATTGTTCGAAGTTTAATTTCTATTCCCGCTGGAATTACGAAATGTAAATTACGTTTTTTTATTCCATTAACCTTTTTTGGAACATTAATTTGGAATACTGTCCTCATTTATCTTGGGGCATTTGCTGGGAATGCTTGGGCGGAAGTTGCAGCAACAGTTGATATTTTTGCTACAGTAGTTGGTATCATCTTATTAATCGTTTCGTTCTTCGGAATCTACAAACTAATTAATTTAAATAGGAACAAAAAAAACGATTAAATTCAATTATGAATTTAATCGTTTTTTACTACTTTTATTTCTCAAAAAGTAGGATTAATCTTCCGCAACATCGATAGCTTCTAATAGAATATTCAGTTCAGAACATTCTCTTTCAAGCGATTTTTCCTCTTGGAAAAAGCTATCTCGAATTGATGATTGTTGTCTGTTTCCAATGTTACTTCTAAGATCAGCAAGTTTTTGCATCGCTGCTTGATACTCACTCATAATATCAAGTTTACACCTACTCATTAAGTTACGCCTCCGAATGATGACAACAACTTGTTGTCAGTAATAATAATTTATAATGTCTAATTTAACACTTTTTTAATAACTTGTTAACCCTTTAAATATTACCGTTATGTTACAAAATAAAAAAGACATCACAATGTGATATCCCTCTTATTTTAAGCTACTATTTTAAATGGTTATTTTTACATTAATGATTGAACATCGCGTGCAATAACTAATTCTTCATCAGTAGGTATCGCAAAAATCTTAACGGCAGACTCTGGCGTGCTAAGCATAACCTGTTCACCCATTTTTTCGTTATTTTCAGCATCAAAGCCAACACCTAAATATGCTAAATGTTCAATAACGCGACGACGTACAATCCGATCATTCTCACCAAGACCAGCAGTGAAAATAATACCATCAACCCCTTGCATTTCTGCAATGTATTGACCAATATATTTAATAATATTTTGAACATAGATTTTAACAGCTAAATCAGCACGAGGATTTTTTCCTAATTGAGCTTTAACATCACGCATATCAGGAGAAATCCCTGAAATACCAACTAGCCCAGATTCACGATTCAAAATATTAATCATTTCATCTATATCAGTAATTTTTAATTGTCTCATCATGTAAGCAACTAACGATACATCTACATCACCTGAACGTGTTGCCATGGTAATTCCAGCAAGTGGTGTAAAGCCCATTGATGTATCAATTGATTTACCACCAACTGTAGCTGTAATTGATGCTCCTGCACCTAAATGTAATGTAATTAATTTTAACTCTTTAGGGTCTTTATCAATTAGTTTTTCGGCTTCTGAGACGACATAACGAACGCTTGTCCCATGAGCACCATAACGTCTTGCGGCATATTTTTCATACCATTCATAAGGTACACTGTACATGTAACTTTCTTCTGGCATCGTCTGATGGAAGGCTGTATCAAATACAGCGACACTTACTGCATCTGGTAAGATTTCTTCAAATGCCTGGATACCTAAAAGATTAGCTGGATTATGTAATGGTGCTAATTCAGATAATTCATTAATTTTTGCAATTGTATCGGCATTTACTAATGTTGATTTTTTGAAATATTCACCACCAGCAACAACGCGATGTCCAACACCGGAAATTTCATTAAAATCAGCAATAATATCCAATTGAAGCAATAATTTAAGTAATAACTGTACACCTACTGAATGATTGTCGATATCTAATACATCTTCATATTTTTTTCCGTTACCATATTTAATCGTTAAAATTGAGTCTTTAAGTCCAATTCTTTCAATCAATCCTTTAGCAATAACAGTTTCCTCTGGCATGCTAAATAATTGGAATTTTAAACTTGAACTACCTGCGTTAATTGCAATAATTTTTGTCATATTCTTCCTCCAATAATGATTTCATTTGGTATTAATTTAATCCTTAAAAAACAATTATTTTTTTAAGTAGTATATTAAACTAATATACTACTTATAGAAAACGCATACAACACTTTCAAGCAAAAAATGGTACACAGAATTTTATTTTCTGTCTACCATTATTTTTTGCCCGAATTCTTTCATTAAACTAAGCAGTAGAACTGCCTTATCTTCACCTAAAACATTTACCCAAGTATCAAACCGTTTCTTAATTGACTCAGTCACAACTCGTTCTACTTTTGCACCCTGATCAGACAAGCGTAGGTTTATTCTTCTTCTATCAACTGTGTCTTGTTCTTGATAGATGTATCTTAATTGTTTTAGTACGTTTAATTGGCGTGCAATTGCACTCCTTGAAACATTTCTTTTTTTAGCGATATCAACCATGCTTATATCTTCAGTGCTATGGATATCTTTTAAAATCAAGAATTGTTCAAAAGATAAATTAAACTCACTAGTAGGTTGTGAAATGAATCCTTCCACATTCTTAAAAGTTCCTAAATACATACTAATATAGTCATCCATTAACTTAGTTGTTGTCATTGCTAATTCTCCTCTGCATGTTCTACCTACAGTTAAATTTAGCATAAAACGCGGTTAATTACTATATCTAATCAACTGTATCTCTATTTTTCTTTTTCAGTTGATACCGTTAATTGTTTACGATTTACAAACGTCCAAACCACACCCAGTACTACGGCTGTAACAAGTAATGCAAGCACTGAACCAATCATACCAGAACCTTGGCTATTAATTGCATATGTGAAGCCATTTAATACATGTGTAACAGGTAAGAACTCTGCAAATACTTGATAAGCATTTGATAACATCGTATTTGGAATAACTTGTCCTGTAATCACTAATTGTACGAGTAGTAATGCTAAAGATAAGAGAATACCCATTGTTCCAAGGAGTTCGTCAATTACCACACATAAAAGAGTAAAGATTATTCCCGATAAGAACGTAAAGATTACGAAACTAATTGGATGTTCAATTGTTACACTAAAGAATAATGTTAATAAGAGAACTCCTGCTGTTTGAATAACAGAAATAAATAACATTAGGAAAAGGTTCTGTAACCAGTTTTGTGATAATTCATTCTTCTTACGGTATCTGAATAAAATTAATTGAGTTACAATTGCACCGACAAATAATGATAAAACAATCACTAATGGGGCAAATGTATTTTTCAAAGTTTTAGCGAGATTGTCACTTTCAGTTTCTGTTTTAACAGGTTCAACGAATTGAGCCACATTTTTTGGAGATGAATTGATATTACCAACCTGTGATGCTCCTGCTGCTAATTTAGTATTTAATAATGTTACACCATCATTAGCTGTATCCAATCCTGATGTTACTTGTTTAGACCCATCAGCTAATTTTTGTGAGCCATCAACTAATTGAGGACTAGCAGCTGCCAATTGTGTATCACCATCTGTTAATTGTGTACTTGCCGCTTTTAATTTCGAACTTCCATCTGTCAATTGTGTACTAGCAGTTGTCAATTGTGTACCACCACTAACAAGCTTATCAGATCCTGCTTTCAATTGTGTACCACCTGAAACTAACGTTTGTGTTCCTGCCTCAAGTTGTCCACCTGCTGTAACAAGTTTTTGCGATCCTGCTCTTAAAGCAGTAACACCTGTTATTAAAGTTGGTACATTACTATTTAATTGATTAATACCATCAGTTACTTGTCCTGTTCCTGCTGTATATCCTAAGATACCAGCTGACAATTTGTTAATACTACCTGTCATGATTGAATTCTTAATTGTTGCATTAATTGTTTTTTCACTTGTAACATCAACACCAGCACCATTAACACTAGCATTTAATTTACCAGCAACTTGTGCATTAGCATTTGATGCTATCACTAATGAATCAATTTGATCACTCAAGTCTTTTGTATCACCTAAAAGACCAATCATTGAATCGCTCGTCAAGGTATCAGTATTACTCAATAATGCAGTTGCTTGTGTCGAAATTTTAGCAAATTTTTCCAACATGGCTTTAAGATCTACATCACCCATTGTTGATTTAAATTCAGCCATTAAGCCACCTACATCACTCATCACTGCCTCTAACATCGCTTTTGTATCTGTTAAATTTTTACTTACCCCAGTTATATTTGTACCAACAGTTGTTATTGCTGTATCTGTTTTTGTGATTTGTTGTAAAACAGTGTCTTTTTCTTTTTGGCTCATTGTTGTTGAGTCATTAATCATCGTACGAACCTTCTTGTTAGAAGTCGATGCCTGACCTTTAGCTAATGTCAAACTAAACATCTTTTGTGTTGTATCTGAATTAATTGCATTCATTTGAGTTTGAACAGTTGTTAATTTATCCCCTGCCGCCATCAATTTTGTTACTAATCCAGGTAATGCTTGTAATGTTTCAATTGATCCTGAAATTTCTTCAAGTTCAGCTTTTAATTCTTTTGATCCTTGCTTTGTATCTTTAATTTGTTGAATTATTTCAGGAATATGATTAATAATTTCGCTACGAGATTTTAATCTTGTTTGAATTTGAGTTACACCAGTTTTAATACCAGTTGAATATGCTGTTAAACCTGCTACCGCCATCGGTAACGATTGGCTACCTGACATACTTGCAGCTAATGTTTTCGCACCATTATTTAAATCATTCGAGTTCGAATTTAATGTAGTTGCACCAGTTGCTAACGTGCCTACACCAGCTGCTAATGTAGATCCGCCAGTTTGCAACGTAGAAAGTCCCGCATCTAATGTTTTATTCCCATCAACATATTGAGTCACACCATTTGATAAGGTTGGTGCACTAGCAACAAGTGTATTAATTCCTGAGGCTAATTGATTATTACCATTCACCAGTGTACCTACACCAGTTGTATAGGTATTTACACCATCAGCTAAAGTATCAACCCCAGTTGTATAAGTATTTAATCCTGTTTTTAATGTCTGATTACCTTTATCAAAGGTCACCATACTTGTTGCCAATGTATTTAAATTTCTAGTAACTTCTTTACTACCATTTTTTAATTTAACGGTTCCTTTATTTAACGTTTTTACACCAGTTGAGGCTTCTTTAACACCTGAACCTAATTGTTTAACGGAACCAAGTAATGCAGAATCATACGCTTTTTGGATATTAGTTAAAACTTGTGATTTCAATTGTTCTGCAACCTGTTTTGTAATCAATTGCGAAACATAGTTATTTGTATCTGATTGTTTTGTTTTTAACAAACTCACTTTTGGCGTTTCATCAAGTGCAGTTGTTGCGTTTTTTGAAAAATTACTTGGCAATGTAACTGACATTGTATAATCGCCTGAATCTAAATGTTTTTTCGCAGTTTCTGCGCTAACAAACTCCCATTTGGCTTGTTTATTGGTTTTAAGAATTTTAGTAACTTCCTTACCAACGTCAATTGATTTTCCATTAAATGATGCTTCTTCATCGTTATTTATAATAGCTACTTTTAAATTTCCTGTGTCCATTTGTTGCTTACTTGAAACTAACTTATAGGTTCCATATGCAATTAAACTTGGAATTAAACATGCAATTGCGATATACGCAACTGACCTCTTATTCTTTGACATAAATTCTTTGAACAAAATTATCCACCCTCTCTTTTTAGTTAATGGCATTAACGATTATTCGTTCCGTTAACCTCATTAACGATATTATGACTATATGTGTTTTTGATTCTTTTGTCAAATAATTTTCTAAAAAAATATCCCCACTGTCATCTAATCAACAGTGGAGATATCATTAAAATTCAATTTTTGATTAAATAGTAATACATGAATTGACCAGGAGCAATTAGGATTAACCCTGCAAATTGCATGACATAAATTAATAAGCGCGTTAAATTTTCAGTTGATACTTTACGTGTATTCATTTCTTGTCTAGAGTGTGGTTCCTCTACCTCGTCAATTTTAACTTTTTGCACTAATTTTTTATTTAATCCATTTAACTCGAGATTATATGGATAAAAAGTTAAAAAATTCAAAATTAAATAATAATTAATTAATAACCGCCAATTAGATGGACCTATCAAATTTCCAATTGCTAAAAGAATAATTAAAGACGCTAATCCCTTTAACAAGGAAATTGAATAATATTTAAATCGTTTCACAATAACCCTCCAGGAATTTCGCTTAATTTTAGAATATCATAGTTACTTAAAAACATTGATGCTCAGTAAGAATCTTTACTATTTATTAACCATTAATTTAAAAAATCTGTTTTACCATGCTAAACTACTTTTTATAAAGTTAGTCATCTGGATGGCACCACTACACATACGAAATTCTCTCTAAGATCAGCTAACATGTCACAACATTTATTCATTTAAAAAAAATAAGCCTTTCCCAAATATTAAGTTCCTCAAAAATTAGGTTACTTATACCTAACTTTTGTGAATTCTTTAATTTAAGATATAGACTTTTAATGCAACATTAATTATCTAATAATAACAGCTTATTGACTCTTATTCTTGAACGATTCACAGCAATCATTGTTACAACATAAAGTGTTACAAAATAACTCGTTTCTATTGTTGTTCCAATAAAAGCGCAAACGAGAGCTAAAAAGAACATTCCATTGCCAAGGACTTGCCATTTTCGTTTCTCAATTGCGTAGTCTGCTAATATTTTAGTCTCTTCAGGACCTAGTGAGTCCACAGTTCTAACATTAGCTTGACGCACTTTAGTTAATTGTAGAGACAACTTAACATTATAAATAATCAAAATTGCCATAACTAAATATAAACCTATTTCCACCAGTACCCCTTCTCTCTTTTAATCTAATATGACTATTTTTTAATTCATTTTTACTTTATACTGAGTTAGTCCTATAAATAATAAAAGAGTTGCTAAATTACGCAACCCTCTTTATTATTTAACAACTAAGACATCACAAGGTGCTAAACGAGTAACGTAATTTGTAACTGCACCCATTAACATTCTTTCCACTGCCTTCAAGCCAGATTGACCCATGATAATTAAATCTGAATGATGATCTTCAATAAAATCTTTGGCAATTACTGTTTTAGGACTACCAAAACGAATATGAATATCAACATCTGTAAACCCATTTTTTACAATATCTTCTTTTAATTCATTCATATATGCTTCTGTATCTTCAAAAGTCTGATAGACGATTGAACCGCCCCCATCCATCATTCCTGAAAAACTTACAGAAAATTGACGCGTATCAATTACGTTTAAAATATCTAAATGTGCATGGTTTGCTTTAGCACTTTCTACTGCACGCTTTAATGCTTTTTCAGCTGAATCTGATCCATCAACTGGGACTAAAATATTTTTATATTCTTGTTCCATATTTGCCACCCCATATCTTTTATTTGTAGTTACAGTATATCATTAAAATTGTATTAGATGTTAGCGTTTTACCTACAAAATTTGAAATAAAGAAGGTTTTCAGTATGTTATTAAAAAGGATTTCTATTTTTAGTGCCCCCTACGTGGTTCGAGAGTTAACCGAAAAAGATCTAACTCAAATGTTAGAATTAGAAAAAAGTCAATCTACTTACCTAAAACTCCAAGGTAAACAAGATTTAGCCATTGAAGAAATAAAATCTGATTTAACTTCGATCCCGTTGTCAGTTAAAAGTGATCAAAAATGGACACTGGGCTTCTTCAAAGCAGATAAATTAGTAGCTATGATTGATTTTTTAACAGATTATCCTGAAGTTCAATCCGTTTGGATTGGTCTATTATTAGTTTCGAAAAACGAAGAACAACAAGGTATCGCGACACATTTATTAAAAGCCCTGCTTAAATCTTTTAAATCTGAACAGTTTACCAATGTACAAACGCTGAAATACGAACAAGAAGAAGTAAATCAAAAATTATTGGAAAAATTTAATTTCACTGATAAACAATCGCTAATCTTAAAAAGCCCTGATGGAGTCGACATCCCTGCAATACTTTCAAAATTAGATTTATAAAGCAAAATTATTATCTAATTCTCTTAATAACATTTTTATCTTTTTTCATTTCCTATGATTTTAGTCATCTAGGTGTTATGATTAATATAGTAAGAAACTGGAGGAAGAAAACATATGAGCAAAAATTTATTAGCAGATCTTGAGAAAAACTTCATCACAAGCGATGAAACTTCTAAAACATTTAAGGTTCCAAGCAAAAAGGAAGATCTAACAATAAAGATTGACAATGATATTTTTGAAAAAGTTTCTAAAGATGACGAAAAATTAGAACGTTTAATCAAAAATTTACTTAAATTCAGTTCAAAGAGTAAGGCTAAAGAATTAATTTCAATTAATAAACGTAACTACCGTATCTTCATGTAACCTACAAAACTAGCCTAGTTGAGACTAACTCTTGAGGCTAGTTTTTTTAATCCTTGTCAATCTAGCATTTTTATCTTAAACTATTACTCAAGGAGTGATTTATATGTTCTTAACAACCGGAGATGTTAACCGTTCTTATGCTATTAAAGGCATCGTTAATGCGACAGCCAAGATTGTACTAGAAGCCGATGAAATTGATCGTGTAGATGATTTTGATACCTTATATGATCGTGTCCAAGCAGAACTAGCAGAACGCGCAATTAATAAAGGTGGCGACGGGATTATTAACGTTCATTTCGAACCACAAACTGTTCGTGTAACGATTGCCCCAAGATTCTTAGTTTTACATGGCTACGGTACTGTTATTGAGTTTTCAAAGTAATTTATTTTGCGCTTGTGGCGGAACTGGCAGACGCGCAGCGTTCAGATCGCTGTTTGGGTTTCCAAGTGCAGGTTCGATTCCTGTCAGGCGCATTGTTATCATTGATATACCATCGTTTAACCAACTTTTATGTGGTTTTTGTGTGGTTAACATCTAATTTACCGTATATATTGATCCAATTCGTATTTATTTACGAGTTGGATTTTTTAATTAATAAAATGAATATGTTTCATATACTATTTAAAAAGGAGAAAAAATACTATGACTTATTTACAATCTTTCGTTGCGACTTTACCAGCCATTTTTGCTGCCTCCGCCGCAATATTTAGTGCTATTTCTTTCTCACAACAGCAATAAAATAAGTAAGCGTCAAGAACAATATGAAAGGCAAAAAAATATTATTCAAATATCATCGCGTATTACGGCATCTGCTAGTTCTTACTCTACTGAAACAGGGATACCTCAGGTAACCATTACAAACTATTCAAATTATGTTATTCATGATGTTATCATCATTCCTACTATGAATGAAAGTTCTGTCGTGTTACCTGATTTTAAGCAGTTTTTTAAAAACCACAATGATTTTGGTACCCCTAGGATTCTCGCCTTAGCAAGTGAACCAATAACGATGAGCTATCCGTTACCTGATATGGGCATGTCTAGGCACTGTGTATATTGTATCGTCTATACAGACCCGTTCGGTAATTATATATATACAGACAGGAAAGACCTACCTCATACAGACCCTGATATTTATACCAAGCTAATAAAATATGGTAGATCAATACCTGATTTAATACACTCTGTTTAACAAAAAAGCAAACTCCTTAATTATTAAAGAGTTTGCTTTTTAAATTATCTAATCAAATAAAAAATTGTAGAAATGTTCTTCTACAATTTTTTCTCACGTTAATTTATTTTTTTAATCTTTTATATATAAATAAATAGCCTAGTTCATAGATGATAAAAGCACTCACAATATAAATCTCATTCAAGCCAGTACTTTTTCTATAAGGTATGGCTACAACCATTACTATTAATATTATTACGTACGTAACAAGAATAAAATAATCTAAATGATGTCGTTCTAACCATTGGCGTGAAGGAAAGAAAACTGTTATTAATATCGCGATAATTGCCCAAAAAATAGGTTGTATTTGCATTAGTTCATCTCCTTACAGGTAAATAAAAACAATCGTATGTGCTGTCCAATAAGCAACTGTATCATTAAAATGTAAATGTTTAACTAATGCTTTTCTCATTCCAGTTTCTATCTTTCCTTCAAAAATATATTAAATAACGTTGATACACATTCATATCTACGCTTTATTTATGTAGTTGTTTAATGTCTAAGTTTTAAGACTAACTTATCGTAGTAATTATACTACATACTCAGTATAGACACTAAACTATTCAGTTTGTTGTCTACCTACTTTAGATAAAAAACAAGGGGATCAGAAATATATCTGAATACCTTGTTTTTTATCATACATTTATTCTTTATCTTTTAATTTTTTTTCTAAATTCAAAACTTTAACAATTGTTATGTTTAGTAATTCTTCCCTAATTTTAGTTATTTCATACGATAATTCAAGCAATTTATTTTTAATATTTAAAAAATATACAAATTGTACGATAAAGATTAAAAATAATACAAATAAAATAATAAATAAATTAGGCTCGCTCATTATTTATCTCCTCTAAATTCTTTTAATCTATCTTTTTCTTTCTCAATCTTTTTATTACCATTATTTATTGACTTTTTTATCCTTACTATAGAAAGAGTAAGATATAAATTCATCATAAACACAAATAATAACACCGTTAGCATTGCTGGAATTGCCATCTATATTATCTCCTATATTCTTTATTCTTGTGGCAATGTATCAACCAAAAGTCCAAAAGCAGCAACTGCTGGAGCTGCTACTAATAATTCTGGTATAGAAGCAACAAACGCTACAGCCATGATAACCGCTGACCAATAACAATCCATGCTCCGACAATTTCCAATCCACTAACTATATCATAAACATAATTATACGAAACTTCGGGATATATGGGACTAACCACTGGTTGCTTATAATAAATTTCAATCGTATCTGATATTTTATTACTTTCATCACCCTCTGTATATGATTCATTATACGTTATCTTCATACCAATTTGCCAAGGTTCTTCTGCCCTTGTTGCAACTCCCATTATTAACATCCCGTTTTGGAGATTACCCGCAATACGATTAACTATTCCCATGGTATCTAAATAATTAATAACACCATATTTAATCTTCATTATATCAGCTATATCATTTTGAAAAGAACTCTCCATTTACCATTGTGAATGGTAAATGGAGAAGATGAATTTCCTGTCTCTACACTCCAACTATCTTTAACTGTAAGCCATGCATCTATCCCTGGAAGAACCGTAGGACCATATGTTTTTCCCATTTCAAATGTTATATCTTTAAAAGAATTTAACATTTGCACTGATTTAATAAATCGATGTGTCACCTTATTTACAGATATATCCTCCGATACATCAAAATTCTTACAGCCTAAATCCTTACCTGATGAAGAGACTTGATCAATATCAACTCCACCATGCGTATATTCAGTAAATTGATCAAAGTCCCAACCCTCAGGCATTGGGAACCCTAAGTTTCCACTCCATCCCGTTGACATATTTGAAACATAGAAATTATTTATTTTGTTTCTTTTAGCGTGTAAACATATGTTTCTCGTTCCATAAATACCATCGCTAGGTAGAATACCAAAATAAGCTGTATAATTTTTATTTAAATTTCGTTGCATTGAACGAATATTTTAATCGCCACCCTCGAGTATCTCTTTTTGATTTGTTTTCATCCTCTATTTATTAATTTTCTTTATAATCAACTCTTTGAAATTAGCAGAACTGATATTAACATATAGGTAACATAAGGTTCTTTTTTTCAAATTAAAATCAATCTTTATGATAAACATTTGTAAATATTGAAATAATTATTAGTAGTATTCCAAATATAATCGTTATAAGTATAGCTTGCAAAAAATCAGAACTAATTCCTAGTGACGAGAACAAAATAGAGTTATTTCCTATCCTGATATTTTTAATACTTTCATAGCGTGCAATAGCTGCGATTTGATAACCAGGCCACAATTTTAAAGTATGCTGCATAAAAGCTGGAAGATCCCCATAAACAATATAAGTTCCTGAAAGAAAACCGGACATAGTACCAACAATTGCTGACAATGATGAAAAACTAGACGTAGTATTTAAAAAATCTGTCACCAATGAAAACAGTAAACTTGAAAATACAATTAGTAAAACATTAAATAGAAATACTACAAAAAATGTTACATTATAAGCATTATAATGATAAGTTAGAGATAGATACGCATAACATATTAATGAGAAAATAAATGTCGACACAATACCTTCCATGACTGACGTCAAAGTATACAATTGATTAATTGTACTACTTTTTATTTGACTGTTAACAATAAAATCATCTAATCTCTTATTCTTTTTATCTTCCAGTTTTTGACCAAATGCGATTAGTGTACTAGTCATTGAGACAATAGAAATCAACCCAGAAATCATCCATGTATCAATAAACTGTTCACTATGATTAATTCCAGCCAAAGAATCGACTAAATTAGAGCGAAGAAAAAATATATAAATTACAAGACTTATAACCATACCTAAAAATGAAAAAAAGATACCAACTTTATCTTTTATGAAAATTAGAATGTTTCTTTGAATAAACTGTTTATTCATCCTTAAATTCCTTCCTCCATATTTTTAAATAAGTCAGTATAGGTTGCCTTTCTTATTTCAAAGTTTTCATTTATCAAATGATTATCTTCAATAAATCTCACTGCTTCTGCAGACGTATTAAAATACCTATCATCTTCAGTTTTATTCAAAATTAATTTAACTTTTGAAATTTTATTCATAAATGTAACCATTTCTCCAAAATATTTAACAGTTCCATTTGATACGAAAATAATTTTATTGGCATTTTCTAATTCGCTTAATAGATGAGTAGTAAATAACACACCACAATTATTCTCTTTTAAATACTCATCAAGATCATTCCAAATTAATTGACGTATATCAACATCAATTCCAGCTGACATTTCATCTAATAGTAAGCAATTCGGCTCTACAGCAATCGCTCTTAAATAATTAACAATACGTTTCTGCCCACCAGATAAGCTAGAATACTTTAAGGACTCATTGATGTTCAAGTTTTTCATTTTTTCCTGAATACTTTTTATTTTTTCTTTATTTTTAATTCTGAAACGTAAGTTTTGAATAACGGTCAAATCATCATCAAGAACATTGTTTTGAAAAACAGTCGCTAATTTAACATTAGTTTTAATTATTTTCCCCGTTGATGGCATTAATAACTCCATCATAATATTCAGAATGGTTGTTTTTCCTGATCCATTTAAACCAACGAGAGCAATTTTATCTCCTTGATTGAGATAAAAAGAAACGTCTTTTAGAATACTTCCTCTTGATACATTATCTACTACTAACTTCATTTGACCACCTCATAAAAGTGACTATTTTTCATTCTATCCACGAACAAATTGAATATAATCTGATACATAGTAAACTAAAAACAAACTTTGAACCAGAATTATTATAACACCATGTTAATCGCTTACATAATATTTTGAAGTTTTAATTCAAATATTGTGACGAAGACTGAAAATACGCTTCTACTGATACCATACTGTTTACTAACTTACGTCTTCAATTTAGTTCCCATTAACTATGTTTAAACGGTTTAAATTTTGTATTAAAGTGGAAATTTAATCATAAAAATACCCCTAACGTTTTTCAACATTAGGGGTATAGGTTACATTATTTTTTACAAATGATTACATATTAACGATACTTTAAAGATGATAAATCTTTTAAAAAAAGCCATCCTAAATGTATATTAGTATCATACAAGTATATAAAATTAATTATTTACTTGATCAATTCGTATATTCCTTCAGCATATATGGCAGCAGCTTTCAGCACGTCATCTAAAGGAATAAATTCATTGGCCTGATGCATTGTATCAGGTACACCTGGGAACATTGCACCAAAAGCAACACCACGTTTTAGGAGACGACCATACGTCCCACCACCAACGACTAAACCTTCAGCTTTTTCGCCAGTTTGTTTCGTATAAACACCTAATAATGTTTTAACCAAAGGATCTTCTGGTGAAACGTAATGAGGTCCTTGTAACCTACCTGCTTCAATTACAACATTCATTTCATTTGTTACATTTTCAAGACCACGTTTAATATCTACTTCCGTCATACCTTTAGGGAAGCGGAAATTCAAGGCAATTTGTCCACCTTTATCAGCTTTAAATGTGAAAATTCCAGAATTCATCGTTAAATCGCCCATGATATCATCAGTGAAGGCAATACTAAAGTTGTTCATACGTGAATCTCTGTGTAAGTAATCAGCAGCCAAACGAAGATAGTTAGCAGCATCCCCACCAAAATTAAATTGGTTCAAGAATAATGCCAAGAAAGTTCCGGCATTTTCTCCATTTTTAGGTTCTTGTGCATGGGCTGCTTTTCCTACCATCGAGATAGTCACAATATCATTATTGCGTTCCATTTTACCTGTAACAATATTAGCAGCAATAAAATCGTTAAATACTTCTTCCATCTCAGCGCCGTCTTCTGTTTTAATAACAGCTTTAGCATCGCGAGGAACCATATTTTCACGGAGGCCAGCATCAAATTCAAGCAATTGATCCTTATCTCCATTTGATCCTTTAAAGTTTAAGAAGTAAGTAATATTTCCCTTTTCACCATTAATGATTGGGAAAAATGCATCTGGTGAAAATCCAAAATCAGGTTCAGGCATATTTTCAAGGTAATGAGTCATTCCTCTCCAACCACTTTCTTCATCCGTTCCAATAATAAATCGAACTTTTTTAGAAACTGGTAATCCTAATTCTTGAATGATTTTTAAACCATAATATGCAGCCATTCCTGGTCCTTTATCATCTGAGGCACCGCGAGCATAAATTCGACCATCTTTCACGACTGGTGTGAATGGATCAGTATCCCAACCGTTACCAGCAGGCATAACGTCAACGTGAGCTAAAATACCTAACGTTTCATCCCCCTCACCAAATTCGATATGTCCGGCTAAACCATCAAGGTTTAATGTTTCAAAACCATCACGCGTTCCAATTTCTAAGAATTTATCTAACCCAGCTTTAGGTCCTGGACCTAAAGGTGCTTCAGTTGTTGCAATTGATTCATCACGAACACTTTCAATTTTTAACATTGCAAATAAATCTTCTAATAAGGCGTCTTGACGCTTTTCAACTTCTGCTTTCCAATCTATACTCATTTGAATTCCTCCTAAAATATTAGTAAGCCCATTTTATCACAAAATTTTAATAATCGGTATTTAAAAGCGTATTCAGTTAGATATATTGATAGACCTTACTACTCAATAAAGGAACATCAAAAACAAATAAAATAATAAAAAATTGCTGGCTAGTTACGCCAACAATTTTCTATTTGATTGATTCAATTTCTTCATCTGTTAAAGCACGATAGCGGCCTAACGATAGCGTTGGTTCTAACTCTAAAGTAGCCATTTTTTTACGTTCAAGTCTGATAACTTTCATACCGATAGCTCCAAACATTCGTTTGATTTGATGATACTTACCTTCAGTAATCGTAATTAAAACTTCTGAGATATTTGAATCACTATTATAAGATTCAACAATTAATTTTGCAGGTTTAGTTTGCATCCCATCTTTTAATAGCAATCCGGTTTCAAATTTAATCACATCGTCAGTAGTCACTTGCCCATCAACTTTAGCAAAGTACACTTTATCGATATGATGTTTTGGTGACAACATCTGATGACCTAATTGTCCATCATTTGTAATAAGCAATAGTCCAGTTGTATCCTTATCCAACCGTCCAACTGGAAATAAATCATCCCGATAATCGACGCTATTGAACAAATCCATCACTGTCTTTTGTTTCCTATCTTTAGTTGCCGTTAACACACCTGCTGGTTTATTTAAAAGATAATAATAATATTTTTGATAGTGAATTACATCACCATCTACCTGAATAACCGATTTTGATGGACTAACCTGAAGTTTAATGCTAGTGATTAACTCGCCATCAACAATCACTTTCTTCTGTTTAATAATTTTTCGAACATCACTTCTTGTACCAAATTGCGTTTCCGTCAAAAATTTATCAATTCTCATTTTAAATTAAACCTCACTTAATTCTCAATCTACGGCGTAATCCAGCAACCCGTTCGCCCAATATTTTGTCGGCTAATCTTGTTTTTAAACTGAAGTAAATATATATGTAGCCACCTAATCCAGCGGCAGCAATAATTGTGATAATTGCACTAATTCGGCTGTCTATTGGTAAAAATAGATAAGCAATTTTTACTACTATAAATGCGGTAAAAAATGTTATTAGTGCATAAAGCATCATTTTATTTAATCTTGTTTGTATTAATTTTACATTTAAATGGAACATTTTGTGTAATGAGCGAATCATTAGCCATGAACTTACGCCCATCCCGATCCCTGTAGCTGCTAATGGCCCAAAGGCACCTAACCAAGCTACTAATGGATATTGAACAATTAATTTAACTACCACTCCAACGACAAAATATATAATTGCTTTTTTATTTTGATAAACACCTTGTAAAATAGCAGAAACAACTGTGAATAATCCTAAGAAGATTGATTCATACGCTGAAAATTGTAAAACATAGATTCCAACTGGATCATACCCATAGAAAACAACATATAGTGGGTGAGCAACAGCTGCCATCCCTAAGGCACAAGGTAACATTACGAAAAAGAACAATTGTAAGGTGTCAGAAGTTTGTTCACTCAAAGCCTTTTTATCATTTCTTGTATATGCCTCAGATAATAACGGAATAGCTGTAATAGACATGGCAGACGCAATAGAAATAATAATCATAACTAATTTATTAGCATTAAAACTAAATAATGCCCACAGTTCATTTTGAATCGTTCGTGAGTAGTTTGTAACATGGCTCATAATACCAAAGAAGGTATACTGATCAATCAATCCAAAAATCGTAATGGCAGCGCCAATAATAATAAAAGGAATAGATTCCCTGATAACTTCTTTAATAATTTGTTTGGTAGAAATTGTTAACTTATTATCACTATTGGCAACTAATCGATCCAATTCTGGTTTTCGACGATAAAAATACCATACTAAAACTAGCATTCCGCCTAAGGCCCCAATAAAAGCCGCAAAAGTTGACTGCGTTACACCTGTAATATAACTACCATGACTAATTTTCATGATGATAAAAGTTGCGGCAAGCATATAAATAACTCGAGCAATTTGTTCAAAGAACTGTGAAATTGCTGACGGAGCCATTTCCTGATAGCCTTGAAAAAAGCCTCGTATTAAACTCATCATAGGAATAATCAATAATGCCCAAGATAAGGATCTAAAGACTGGAATCACATTCTTATCACCACTTGTAATGTATGGTGCGATAATCCATAATATTACTGCACAGACTACACCCATAATCGCCATTAAAGCCATCCCATATTTAAATAGGCGTCTTCCAATACCATATTCATTTTGTGCATTGTAATGCGCAACCTGCTTAGCTACGGCTGAAGGAACACCAGCAACAGCAATCATTAAGAAGAAACTGTAAACGTTATAACCCATACTATAAAGTGCATTAGCTTGTAATCTATCTGGTCCCAACCACATATTCCATGGAATAATATAAATTGCCCCTAAAACTCTTGAAAAAATACTACCAGCAGTCATCCAAGCTGATCCTTGCAACATCTTTTGTTTAGCGTCATTTTGTTCAGAAGCTGCTTGGCCCTCTACTTCGATATCTTCATCCATTACTTTTGTACCCTACTTTCTGATCATACTTAATCTTACCATTTTATAGCTTTTAAAATTCAGTTGCAATTTATTTTTTGAATTTTAACCAAAAATAAATAGGAACCACAAAATATCGATAATTTTGTAGTCCCCGTTTACTTAAATTAAAGCTTTAATTTGCGACAATATTAACTAACTTACCAGGGACAGCAATTACTTTTCGAATTGTTTTACCTTCAAGTTCTTCTTTAATTTTGTCATCATTTAAAGCCATTTTTTCTAATTCATCTTTAGTTGCATCTTTTGAAACCACGCTATGTTGACGCACTTTACCATTTACTTGTAAGACAATTTCAACTGTATTTTCAACAAGTTTACTTTCATCAAATATTGGCCATGCAGCATAACTAATTGATTCCTTATTTCCTAACAACGACCAAACTTCTTCAGCCATGTGTGGCGCTATTGGTGCAATCAATTGAATAAATCCTTCAACTTGTTCTTTAGCTAACGATTTAACTTTAAAAGCTTCATTAACAAAAATCATCAATTGTGAAATAGCTGTATTAAAATGAAGTGCTTCGTAATCTTCAGTTACTTTTTTTACTGTTTGATTATAAATCTTATCAAGTTCACCATCATTTTTATCAACAATAGCTGCGCTAATTTGATTATCTTCATCCATAATTAAACGCCAAATACGTTCAATAAATTTATGCGAACCATTTAACCCATCTTCGCTCCAAGCAATTGAGGCATCTAATGGACCCATAAACATTTCATAAAGGCGCAAAGTATCCGCACCAAAACGTTCAACGATATCATCTGGATTAACCACGTTACCTTTAGACTTAGACATTTTTTCATGATTATCGCCCAAAATCATCCCTTGATTAACTAACTTTTGGAACGGCTCTTTAGTAGGTACAACGCCAATATCGTACAAGAATTTATGCCAGAACCTTGCGTATAGCAAATGTAACACAGCATGTTCTGCACCCCCAACATAAACGTCAACAGGTAACCATTCTTCTAACTTTTTATGGTCAGCAATTTCATTAGGGTTATGTGGATCAATAAAACGAACAAAGTACCATGAACTACCAGCCCATTGTGGCATCGTATTCGTTTCACGTTTACCTTTACGCCCATTTTCGTCGACAACATTAATCCAGTCAGTTAAGTTGGCTAATGGACTCTCACCTGTTCCAGAGGGTTTAATATCCGTTGCTTCAGGTAATTCAAGTGGTAACTGATCTACAGGGACTGTTGTTGTTTCGCCATCTTCCCAGTGAATAATAGGAATTGGTTCACCCCAATATCGTTGTCTTGAAAATAACCAATCACGTAATTTATAATTTGTTTTCTTTTCACCAATGTTATTATCTTCCATCCAAGCAATAGCTTTTTCGATAGCATCAGCTTTCACTAAGCCATTTAAAAAACCAGAATTAATATATTTACCAGGTTCAGTATTTGCTTCATCAGTTATTTCAGGTCCTTCTATAACGGGTAAAATATCCAATCCATATTTAGTTGCAAATTCGAAATCTCTTTCATCATGTGCAGGTACTGCCATAACAGCACCAGTTCCATACGATGCTAGAACATAATCAGCAATCCAAATTGGTAATTTTTTACCATTTACAGGATTTATTGCGTAAGAACCAGTAAATACCCCAGTTTTATCTTTAGCTAAATCAGTTCTCTCTAAATCTGACTTAACTTCTATTTCTTTTTGATAAGCCTTAACAGCATCCTTTTGAGAATCAATAGTAATTTTATCAATTATATCTAATTCTGGTGCGACAATAATATAAGAAACACCATAAATAGTTTCAGGACGTGTCGTAAAGACATCAATTTTTATATCATCATGTTGATCGACTTTAAAGTTAACGCTAGCACCAGTTGATTTTCCAATCCAATTTCTTTGTTGCTCTTTGATGCTATCTGGCCAATCTAAATCGTCTAAATCTGAAAGTAAGCGATCAGCATAAGCAGTAATTTTTAAGACCCATTGGCGCATTGGTTTTCTGACAATTGGGTACCCGCCACGTTCTGTTTTACCATCAATAACTTCTTCATTAGCAACAACAGTTCCTAAATCAGGACTCCAGTTAACGGCAACTTCATCTTCATACGCTAAACCTTTTTCATATAATTTTTCAAAAATCCATTGTGTCCATTTATAATAATCAGGATCAGTCGTATTTAACTCACGACTCCAATCATATGAAAGTCCCAAGGATTTAATTTGACGCCTAAAATTATCAGTATTCGTTTTAGTAAATGCTTTAGGGCTATGTCCAGTATCAAGTGCATACTGTTCAGCTGGAAGACCAAAGGCATCCCATCCCATTGGATGTAAGACATTAAATCCTTGCATTCTCTTCATTCGAGCCAAAATATCTGTAGCCGTGAAACCTTCTGGATGTCCAACATGAAGTCCTTGCCCGGATGGATACGGAAACATATCTAATGCATAATAATTTTTCTTTTCAGGATCTTCAGTCGTTTTAAATGTCTGATTTGCATCCCAAAATGCTTGCCATTTTTGTTCGATTTCTTTATGGTTATATGCCATGTGTATTACTTCCTTTCTGATTATATATACAAAAAAGTCCTATAGAAGATAAACTTCTATAGGACGAATTTTCCGCGGTACCACCTATTATTCCAGTATAAAATACTGACTCTTTTTCATAACGTGAAATAACGTTCGCACCTACTACCGTTCAGTGAGAAAACTCAAGGATGAGTTCAAATAACCAACTATGTATATTTCCACTCCCATATACTCGCTGAAATAGTTAGTTACTTTACTAGTTCCTCTTAATCGTTTTATATTATTTTTAGTGTAGCAAACGAACCCTGTTATTGCAAATAATCTTTAGTCTTTTTATCGAATAAATTAATAATAATTGCAAGAATTACAATAAAAATACCTGCTATATATATCCCATGAAGACCTTGATACAAAACTTCACGTAATTTTGGTATTAAATGTTGCGGTAGTTGGTTAGCCGTTTGCGGATTAATTAAAATATCCATCATGCTGTCCTTTGTTCCAGGTGTTTTTACTATTTCCTTATGCATTTGTGTATTAAATATGATCCCAAAGACTGAAATCATTAATGTTTGTCCTAATGTACGACTTAAAGTATTAAATGATGTAGCCACACCTACGTCAGCCTGTGGTACTAAACTCTGTGCAGTAACTGTCGTAGTTGTAATGGTAATCCCAAATCCAATCCCTAGTACAGCCGAAATGATAAAGAAAAGATAAAAAGGTGTATTTATAGGCAAAGTACCTAGTGCAATGGCACCCACTAAAATAAAAAATAGACTAATCGATAAAACTTTTTTTGGTGTCCAAGCTGCCATCATACTTCCAGCAAAAAAGGAACCAGCTATCCATAAGATGGAACTGGGTGTTACTGCAAATCCTGCCATTGATGCTTTTAATCCTAATATTCCTTGAGTCCATGTTGGTATATAAACTTCAAATCCAATTAAAAATCCAGATATTAATGCTGCTACTACATTTTGAATCACAAATGTTCTATTATTAAAAAGTTTCAATGAAATAATTGGATCTTCAACTCTTTTTTCCCATTGAATAAATAATAAAAGCGACATAATAAATATAAAGAAAGAAATTAAAACAATCAGGTCTATACCATCATCGCCCCAACGTTGAAAACTATATAAAATAGATAAAATACTAAGCATTAATAATATACTGCCTAAAAAATCTATTTTTGAACTCATAATTCTTCGCTTTTCTTTGAAAAAAATTTGTATCATTGCTATCGTCACTAACCCAATAGGTAAATTAATGAAAAATACCCAGTGCCAATTAAGATGATCAACAATGAAACCACCTAACAATGGTGCAACTATTGACGCTATACCCCAAGCAGATCCGTTTAATCCCATTATTTTAGCACGTTTGTCCACAGAATAAATATCAGCAATTATAGTAAATGACACTGGCATTATAGCACCCGCCCCGATACCTTGAATAGCCCGCGAAATAATTAATGTGGCCATACTATTAGAAAATCCACAGAGAGTTGAACCAACCAAAAATATGACAAGACCAAAAATAAATACTGGTTTACGTCCTAAAACATCTGCGAGCTTACCGTATATTGGTGTCATCATGGCATTAGTTAATAAATATATTGAAAAAACCCAATTCATTAATGAAACACCATGAAGTTCACCAACAATAGTTGGCATAGCTGTTGAAACAATTGTTCCTTCAACGGCTGTTAAAAATGTTGCTACAAATATAGCAATTGTAACTAATTTTACATTTGTTTTTGAATTCATAAAGTACCTCCTAAATAAAAAATGACTCTATTAAAATGATATTTAATAAAGTCATTTTTTATTTTAATTTAATTCGTTAAGTAAACTTTTAATCTTATCTGTTTTTTCCCAAGGTAAGTCAATATCTGTACGACCAAAATGACCATATGCTGCTGTCTGTTTATATATTGGGCGACGTAAGTCTAACATTTCAATAATTCCTGCAGGCCGTAAATCAAAAATTTTACGAACAGCTTGAACTAAATCCAATTCGTCATATTTAGATGTACCAAATGTATTAATATTAATTGATACAGGTTGAGCAACCCCAATTGCATACGCAAGTTGAACCTCAACCTGTGATGCAATTTTAGCTGCAACTATATTTTTTGCAATATAGCGAGCAGCATAACTAGCTGAACGATCAACTTTTGTTGCATCTTTACCGGAGAAAGCACCTCCACCATGATGTGCATATCCACCATATGTATCAACAATTATTTTTCTTCCAGTAAGTCCAGCATCACCCTTTGGACCACCGATAACAAATCGTCCGGTTGGATTAATATAATACTTTGTATCTGAATCCAACAAATCAGGGTCAATAATAACTTTAATTACTTTTTCAATCATATCATCTTGAATTTGTTTCAATTCCGTTTTTTCATCATGTTGTGTAGAAATAACAACAGTGTCAATTCTAAATGGTTGACCTTTATCATTATATTCAACAGTTACCTGTGCCTTAGCATCAGGTCTTAAGTATTCTAATTCCTTATTTTTTCGTAAACTTGCAACACGTTGCATTAATTTGTGACTAATTGAAATCGGTAATGGCATGAGTTCCGGTGTTTCGTCTACCGCATATCCGAACATTAATCCTTGATCACCTGCACCAATCTGATCTAAAGGATCTAAATCACCGTTTTTAGTTTCTAAAGATGTATCAACACCTAATGCAATATCAGGAGATTGTTCATCTATAGCAACCATAACAGCACAATTATCACCATCAAAACCAACTTGTGAATTAATATATCCAATTTCCTTAATAGTTCGTCTTACTACCTGCTGAATATCAACGTAGGCATTTGTTGATATTTCACCAACTACAAGAACTAAACCAGTTGTTACAGTTGTTTCGCAAGCAACCCTAGCATTAGGATCCTTTTCTAAAAGTGCATCTAATATTGCATCACTTATTTGATCTGCAACCTTATCCGGATGACCCTCTGATACCGATTCTGACGTGAATAGATGTTTTTCAGTCATTTTTATCTCCTTAAAGTAAATAAAATTAAAAAAAGAACCTCAACTATAAAAGTTTAGGTTCCAATAATACCTGTGACGGTCCTAACCGGATTTGAACCGGTGATCTTCCGCGTGACAGGCGGACGTAATAACCCCTATACCATAGGACCAATTGCGGGAGCAGGATTTGAACCTACGACCTTCGGGTTATGAGCCCGACGAGCTACCAGACTGCTCCATCCCGCGATAATATTAAACTGACCCGTACGGGATTTGAACCCATGTTACCGCCGTGAAAGGGCGGTGTCTTAACCACTTGACCAACGGGTCATAACACGAAAAACGGAGAAGGAGGGATTCGAACCCTCGCGCCATTTTCACGACCTACACCCTTAGCAGGGGCGCCTCTTCAGCCACTTGAGTACTTCTCCATAAATTATTGATGGGCCTAAATGGACTCGAACCATCGACCTCACGCTTATCAGGCGTGCGCTCTAAACCAGCTGAGCTATAGGCCCAAAATCATAAAAGCGGGTGACGAGAATCGAACTCGCGACAACAGCTTGGAAGGCTGTGGTTTTACCACTAAACTACACCCGCAAAATATTATAAATAAATGGCGCAGGACAGAATCGAACTGCCGACACATGGAGCTTCAATCCATTGCTCTACCAACTGAGCTACTGAGCCATTAAACGGTCCTAACCGGATTTGAACCGGTGATCTTCCGCGTGACAGGCGGACGTAATAACCCCTATACCATAGGACCTTCGATGGAGGTTACAGGGCTTGAACCTGTGACCCTCTGCTTGTAAGGCAGACGCTCTCCCAACTGAGCTAAACCTCCAACATACACTATTTACTTTATATGACCCGTACGGGATTTGAACCCATGTTACCGCCGTGAAAGGGCGGTGTCTTAACCACTTGACCAACGGGTCAATTTGCAACGGAGAATAAGGGATTCGAACCCTTGAAACAGGAAACCCGTTTACATGATTTCCAATCATGCTCCTTAGACCAACTCAGACAATTCTCCACATTACAAAATAAAAACTCCGGCAGTAGGACTCGAACCTGCGACATCTTGATTAACAGTCAAGCGCTCTACCAACTGAGCTATGCCGGAATAAAATAATAAAAAAAGCATGGCAACGTCCTACCCTCGCAGGGGGCGACCCCCAACTACTCTTGGCGCTAAGAAGCTTAACTTCTGTGTTCG